>JAPLDN010000411.1 GCA_026391755.1 Bacteroidota bacterium | reverse complement strand
GATGCATCATGCCAAAAACCGTTTTTCCTTTCAGAGCTGCTTCTGCCAGGCGGTCAAGCACCCATTTCATGGTACCCGGCCTGATCGCCACTGCAGTGTAAATTGTGTCGATTACACTATCGTACTTACAGCAATCAATCGCGATGAGCCAGAGATTGGGCAAGGGCTCGGATACGTATCTCAGGGAGTTTGGATCGGTATACAGCGCATCGCTGTATCCGCAATCATAATAGATGGATCTGAATTTGGCCGGACCAATATTCGCGACTCTGGTCTGTATAGCGCCGTTGTATTGATATGAATGCGGGTTGAATATGTCGCGGTTACCCGTAATAACCCTGACTTTGATCCCGGCCTGGATCAATTGCTGCAGGTATGAATGAACAGAGGTATGGCAAACCAGTTCACCGTCTTTGGTAAGATCGCCGGGGATAAGGACAAGGTCGGGCTTCGCCTGGATTAATTCCTTAACAGCCTCCTGCATGATGGCATCGCTCGCGGCCAGCAGCTTCCCGTCGGTTACAAGATAATCCTGGAATGCGGGACCATCCTGTATCAGCAGTGAAGGATCCATGTAATGATTGTCGGCCAGCACAGCAATAGTATACGATTCTGCTCCGGGGCTGTAAACGGTATTGCTCTTTTTACATCCCGCAAAAAAAAGCAGCATTAAAATCGCTGGCATTACAACTAGTCTTTTCATGTAAGCCGGGGTTTAGTTTTGGGTGTGAAACAGGATACTTATCTAGGGTAAATTATTCAATATCAATTCTCTCCGATACACTAAAGATACGACTTTATCCTGGGTTCCCTTATCCGCAGTCAAAAAAGAAGAAATACAGTGAAGCCTCCTTCCGGTGAAAATTTCTATCTTTAAAATCTCAAATTCCAAGGATGAAATTCAGCGAAATCATCAGGAGCAGGGTGTTCAGGGACTTTGCAGTCATCCTGTTGCTCATGGGGATCGTTACCCTTGTGTTTCGTTTGACGGGGGCGGATGTCGCGCTGCAACGGTTCTTTTATTCTCCCGAAAAAGGCTGGCTGCTCCAGTTCCATCCTTTCTGGGATTTCATCTACCGTTTCGGGATATTCCCGGGTTACTTCCTTGCCTTCGCCGGGCTCATCATGATCACGCTTTCGTACTGGAATGTGAAATACATCGATTACCGCAAAGCCTCCATGGTTCTGATCTTTACGATGATCGTCGGACCGGGGCTGATTGTAAACCTGGTGCTGAAGGATCATACGGGACGTCCGCGCCCACGCGAAATCATCGAGTTCGGGGGTACTGAAAAATTCATTTGCATTTGCGAAAAAGGAGCCACGAATGAAGGCAAAAGCTTCCCCTGCGGGCATTGTTCCATGGGATTTTACCTTGCAATCCCGTATCTTTTCCTGAGAAGCCGCAAGAAAATCCTCGCGTATTCCATACTGGCGCTGGGCGTTGGTTACGGTATAATCATAGGGATTGCACGGATGATGGCGGGAGGGCATTTTGCAAGCGATGTGCTCTGGGCGGGGCTGCTCGTCTGGCTGACTGCATTGATAGGGTATCACCTGTTCAGGGCAGATAAACCTGTCGAGATCCCTGTTCTGTCATCCGCAGAACAAAAGAAGAAAGCAAGGCGGATCACTCTCGCCATGGGCATATTGCTGCCAGTTATCACCATCGGGCTGATGCTCGCAACTCCTTATTTTTCCTCCAAGGAATTCCACCTGACCAAAGCGGAGTTCGCAAAGCTCAGGCCCGGGGTCATACTGTTCGACCTGGGGGAGTCGACCGTGACGATAACGGCTGATACGGCTCTCAGGCTGGAATACAAGGTGAATGCTTTCGGCTTCCCTAACAGCAAGGTCCGCGGGCACTGGATCACAGGCGATACCTGCCGGTATTACTTTGAAAACATGGGATGGTTCACCGAACTTAAAACCGATGTAAGGCTGAAACTTCCGCCGGCCGGCTCCTGTACTTTCCTGGTCCGCATCAATAAAGGCAGGATCATCAACGGACTGCCGGTAAGGTATTTACTGCGACTTTCAGGCTTGCAGGCCAGGATTTCATTGCGTTGAACGGGGGTCACATGTTCAAATTTACTGAGGCTGTTGAATAACCTCACGAAAGCGCACCGGTCGCGGCGGTTACCGCCTCAATCGGCTGAACCTCAGCTGCATTATTTTCAAACCTGCGTGATAACCGCCGCTCACTCATCCGCTGTCAAAAAAAATTCGGAAGCAAGCTGACTTACTGAATTATTTTCTATATTTACCTGACAATAAGCAGTGTATATGAAAAAGCATTGGATTTATCCCGGGATCCTGCTTTTGACAGGTATGATCATGGTCTCCTGTTCAAAGAAAGAGACCTCCCCTGTGCAGGCAAACACCATACTCACTACTGCAAGAGAAGCAGCCCTTGAAAAAGCTGCCGACAGCGTTTTTATGACAACTTACACACCCGGCATGATCGCGTTGATCTCTGTTGAGGGAGAAGGCGATTATATCATCAAAAGGGGTGTGAGCAACACGGTGACCGGAGCACCAATGGATGTGAACCAGTATTTCAGGATCGCCAGCAACACTAAAACATTCACAGGGGCGGCCGTACTGATACTTGCCGATGAAGGAAAGATCAATCTCGACAGCAGTATTTCTCATTACCTGCCGGAATACCATGTTCCAAACGGGGATCATATTACGATACGGCTATTGGGAAACATGAGAAGCGGCTTATATGATTATGCGGGTGACAGCGCTATGTGGGCTGATTTTTTAAAAAGTAAGTTTACCATGTCATTCCCCCCTGACACCTTGCTGGCTAAGGCCTTTCGGCATGGTTTCAAATGGGATCCGGGGAAATACAATGATTACTGCAATACCAATATCGTCCTCCTTGGGCTGTTAATGGAAAAAGTGACAGGGAAGCCTGCAAGCCAGGTAATAGAGGAAAAAGTGATAAGGCCCATGAACCTGGATCACACCTTCTGGCCTTCTTCATTTTATTTGCTGGCGCCTTACCTCCACGGGTACACTTATTTTTACGGGGAATGCATGGATGCCACTAACTGGAACCCGTCCTGGGGCTACAGCGCCGGGATCATGGTCTCTACCATTCCCGATATGAAGATCTGGGCCAAAGCCGTTGCAAACGGGACCCTGCTTTCGGAAAAAATGAAAGCAGAACGGTTCAATTTTATTGACGGTTATGGATTCTGCGTGGAGAAAGCAGGCGACTGGATCGGTCATCCCGGGACTATCAGGGGTTATAACTCTCATGTACTGTACAACCAGGTAAGGCATATCACCCTGATCATCCTGGTGAACCAGGATAGCGGAACCCCTGTTGAAGCATTCTCCGACATCTTCCGCAGGATATTGGAGCATTAACAGGGACAGGGGCGCACCCGCTCACTCATCCGCAGTCAAAAAAAAAGCCACCCTGCAGGGGTAGCTTCACATAGTGGGGAGAGATATGATGGGTTTATTCAAAGTCGGCTTCGGCAGGAACAATGGGAACCAAAGAGGTTAAATCCATTGTTTCTTCAAGATCGGCGGTGGCAGGGTTCACGGGTGCCAGGTTGAGGGCGGTTACCGTTTCAAAAGTGATGTCTTCAAACTGGGCTTCTGAGGGTGAAACCGGTGCCAGGGCGGTGTAGTCAACAAGAAACGCATCGTTAAAATCAGCTTCAGCCGGAACTTCGGGTGCAAGTGCTGTAATGGACATCGTGGTATTTGTGTTTGCCACGGTTGCCGGTATGTTTTCATTGCCTGCGAAAAGTACATTTGCTGAAAGGGTCAGGACTGCTGCGATGATGATTGTTGTTGCTTTCATTTTCTCTTGTTGTTTGTGTTTGATGAAGCAAAGATACAACCGCCAGCAGGGTTGGAACAGGGGTTTTCGGCTTATCTGGGTTTAATCCCGACGAATGGGGGTCAGTGGTCGATGAACTGAAGCAGGTATTGCTGCAGATATGGAATTCCATTTAAAACGGCGCTGAGTGGTCAGAATCTCGATATTTTTGCATATATTTGATTATTGTTCATGAGATCATAGAACTCACAACAGTGATATGAGAAAGACAATACTCTTTCTACTGCTTGCTTCTGCCTTAAGCTCTGCCTGCGCCCAGCAGCGCCCGTACAGGTTTGGGATTAAAGGGGGCATTAATTACATCCACCTTGAGAACTATGGCAAAGGGTATTATTCTGACTTTGATCCTAAGCTTGGCTGGAGTGTTGGCGCCTTGTTTCAATACACAAGGGGAGGCTTTCTGAATTACTCTATAACGCCTGAGGTCTTGTTTACGCAATCAGTAACCAATGTTGATCTTCTTTACATCACAGATTGCATTACAACGATCCAGTCCATAGATATTCCTCTAAGTTTCAAGCTGGGCCTGCAACTTAGCAAGATCTTCAGGCCCTATGTCCTGGTAAATATTTATGGGTCCTACATAATCCAGGAGTATGGAGATTTTTTCAGTACGCTTGATGAAGACCATACTCAGCCTTCGAACCATTTAAATAAACTGTATTTTGGGGTTAGTACAGGACTTGGTTTTGATGTATGGAAGTTTGAGCTGGAGGGAAGATATCGATGGAACCTGACCAAAATCAATACTGATGACTATGCAGCTCTGAAACAGTTGGGGCTGGAACTATCATGCGCATTTCTTTTTTAAACGGTACCAAATACACCGGAAGATGAAAAAGTTATTATTGTATTGTTTGTTGCTCTTTACCTTATCCACTTGTAAGAAGGCACCCCTCGATGAGTTTCTTTTCCTGGTCAGGGTTGACAAAGTCGAAGTGATCGACAAGTATAATCTGGCCGCCAGGCTTAAACAAAATCCGAATTCTACCCTCTACAA
>JAPLDN010000345.1 GCA_026391755.1 Bacteroidota bacterium | reverse complement strand
GATCAGAAGGTTTTCTGTTACCCCCCATTTTATATTCGGTGCATTAAAATCTTTTAAAATATCGACAGTCCATACCAGGTCCCCATTATCGGCTTTGCGGCAAACGACTTTCCCGAAACCGCTCATAAGGTATATTTTACCATCGGAAATCATTGGGGTGCTGCGCACTCCGGGCCAGCTTTCGGTCCATTCCTCTCCATATGGAAATTTCCAAAGCAGTTTGCCATCCAGGTCAAATGAATAAAGATAGCCGATGCCATTAAGTTCGCCGTTAATATAAATCCTGTCGGCTGTTACAGCGGCCGAAGAATGCCCCTCTCCAAGCTCATCAAAATGCCATAACAGGACAGGGCCGGTTTCGGGCCATGATTTAAGCAGGCCGGTTTCGGGATAGATTCCGTCGCGGTTAGGGCCCCTCCATTGTGTAACATTCTGGGCAAGTGAAGAATAGCCTAAAAGGCTCATCAGGCAGAAAAAGAAGAGTGCTTTCATGGGTTTTATCGTTATCGTTATACTTTCTACCCATCAAAATTACGATAAATCCGGAAACAATCTGACATCCGATATCAGATATCAGATGTCGGATATCAGATCCCGGATGTCTGTGGAACAGTGGTTATCAATATATTCCTTGCATGGCAGGAAATATTGCCGTACCTTTGCACTCTTATTAAACCGTGTTTCCGGCCAAAACATTTTTCCCCCCTTAAGAGATTCACACCAAGGACCGGAAAGTCCGTTAGCACATAAATTTTTTGTATCATGATTACATTTGAAGAATTAGGCATTTCGCAGGAATACGTGAGAGCTGTAAAGGAACTCGGTTTTGAAACCGCGATGCCCGTCCAGGAAAAAGTCATCCCGCTGGTCCTGGCCGAAAACCAGGATATGATAGTCCTGGCCCAGACAGGGACTGGAAAAACAGCAGCTTACGGGCTCCCTCTGATCCAGCTGATAGACCCTGAAGTAAACAATCCTCAGGTCCTCGTCCTTTGCCCCACGAGGGAACTTTGCATGCAGATCGCAGATGACCTGAACGATTTTGCAAAATTCAATAACGATCTCACCACCCTTCCTGTTTTCGGGGGCAGCAGCATGGATGTTCAGATAAAAGCCCTCAGGAAAGGGATACAGATCGTAGTGGCTACGCCGGGGAGGCTCCTTGACCTCATCCGCCGTAAGGCGATAAAATTAAACCAGATCAGGACGGTGGTCCTCGATGAAGCGGACGAAATGCTCAACATGGGTTTCAGCGAAGACCTCAGGGACATCCTTGAGACCGTTCCTCCCCAGAGAAGGGCCCTGCTGTTTTCGGCAACGATGCCTGTTGAGGTAGCATCAATTGCCCGCAAATACATGAAGGACCCGATAGAAGTGACCGTAGGTACAAAAAATTCGGGCGCTGAAAATATCAAGCATGTTTATTATACCGTACATGCAAAAGACAAATATCCTGCATTAAAACGTATCGTAGATTTCTATCCTGCGGTATACGGGATTGTGTTTTGCCGCACCCGCAAGGAAACCCAAGAGATTGCCGATAAGCTGATCCAGGACGGTTACAATGCCGAGTCGCTGCACGGGGACCTTTCGCAGATACAGAGAGATACCGTGATGAACAAATTCAGGATAGGCCATATCCGCCTCCTGGTTGCCACCGATGTGGCGGCCCGCGGTCTCGACGTGGAGAACCTCACGCATATCATCAATTATAACCTTCCCGAAGACCTGGATTCATACACCCACAGGAGCGGCAGGACCGGCAGGGCCGGCAGGTTCGGGACGTCTATCATACTGCTCAACCTGAAAGAGAAATACCTGATCAAAAAAATTGAAAAAAAGATCAATAAAACCTTCACTTCCAAAACCGTTCCAACCGGCCACCAGATATGTGAAAAACAGCTGTTCAGCCTGGTCGATAAAATGGAGAAGGTCGAGATAGACAATGAAGAGATTGATACTTACCTGCCCCAGATCTACCGTAAGCTTGAGTGGCTCGACAAGGAAGGTATCATCAAACGCTTTGTAGCCCTTGAATTCAACCGCTTTCTGGAGTATTACAAGAATGCCCAGGATCTGAATGTCCCTGAAGATAATTTCAAGGGAGGCAGGAATGAAAATTCGGGGAAGAAAGACTGGAAAGACAGGAAGCATGGCCGTGATGAGGGGGGGAAGTCCGACTGGAAGGAAAGAAACCAGGGTGATGAAGCCGGGTTCACAAAGCTGATCATCAACAAAGGCAGGCAGGATGGCATGTTTGCTGCCGAGCTGATGGAACTGATCAACAGGAACACGCATGGTAAAAAGATACGGCTTGGGAAAATCGAGGTTACAAAAAAAGCAGCAATTTTTGAAGTCCCTGATTCTGAAACCGGCCAGCTGATGAAGGCCTTGAAGAATGCACGTTTTGGTGAAGCTGCTGTGAAGGTTGATTTACTGAATGAAAAAAAGAGCCCGAATAAAAAGTTTTTCAGGGGTTAGGCTTTAATCTCTGTTCCTTCTTCTGCGCATTCATGCGTTTACTCTCCAGCCTTTTTTCCCTTGCTGCAGCCGTTGGTCTTGTCGGTTTCCTTTTTTTACGCGGTTTCAGGGCTTTGGCAAGCAGGGCGTAAAATTTTTCAATAACCGCTTCCTTGTTTCCCAGCTGGGTCCGTTCACTTTGTGAGACCATCACAAGTTCTCCCTCCCTGTTTAACCTTGAACCCAGTTTTTCGGTCAGGAGTTTTTTTTCATTTTCATTGAGGATGGCAGAATTCAAAACATGAAAGCGCAGCTCCATTTTCGTGCTGACTTTGTTAACGTTTTGCCCTCCCGGACCGCTGCTGCGTGAAGCAGAAAAAACCAGTTCGGCTGTAAAGTCGCGCCCGCTCAGCGAGAAACTGTTCATGTCATCCTATTTCAGGCAAAATTATTATATATTTGTTGAAAGCAGTATCGACAAATCATGAAAGAGATCAGATGGCCCGGTTCAGGTAAACTTCTTGTCATGTTAGGCCTGTTGTTGATTACCGGCACGCCGCTCCTCGCCCAGTCTGTGCCCCCTCAGGGGAAAAGACCAACGGTCGGGCTCGTGCTCAGTGGCGGAGGGGCCAAGGGCTTTGCGTATGTGGGCCTGCTCAGGGTCATACAGGAAGCAGGACTACCCATCGACTATATAGGCGGTTCAAGCATAGGGAGTATCATTGGTGGGCTATATGCCCTCGGTTACCATCCCGACACCATAGCTAAGATGATACGGTCGCAGGACTGGAGCAGTCTCCTCAAAGATAACACAGACCGGAAGTTTATCGCTTACGAGGAAAAAGAATACGGCGAAAAATCAATTGTAAAACTACCTATCAGGAATAAAAAGCTGGGACTGGGATCCTCAATGTACCAGGGGCAGGAGATCAATCTTCTATTGAACCAGTATTTCTCACCTGCATATAAAATCTACGATTTTAACAAACTGCAAACTCCTTTCATCTGCATCGGTACGGATCTTCTTAACGGCAATGCGATCGTCCTCAACAAGGGATATCTCCCGATGGCGATCAGGGCAAGCATGTCAATACCCGGGTATTTCTCACCAACCGATTATCTTGGATATTATCTTGTGGATGGCGGAGTGGTTAATAATTACCCGGTGAAGGAAGTCAATGAAATGGGAGCCCGGATCATCGTGGGAGGCGATGTTCAATCGGGATTGTACAAACGGGAGCAACTTAATTCGATTACGGCTATTGCCGACCAGGTCACCTCATTTGCCCGGATGAATTCCAACAGGGTTGGCGACAGCCTCACCAATCTCAAAGTCGCATTTAAGATGACATACGGCATGATGGATTTCGAAGATTATGATTCCATTATTGCCTTTGGCGAAAGGGTGGCCCGGTCTCATTTTAATGAAATAAAAGCCCTTGCCGATTCCCTCAATGCCATTGAGTATAAGCCTTTAAAAAAATACGAGGCCAGGCCTTTGGATTCAGTGCAGTTCGACAATATCATAATCAGAGGAAACAAAAATCTGCATACTTTTTATTTCACCAGCCTTTTCGGGCTAAATAAAAATAATTATAAAATGGCCATCAAGGATCTGCAGAATACCATCCGCAAACTCTATGGCTCAGGATATTTCGAACATGTGTTTTATTCTTTTGAAACGCATAACGGCAGGACCGACCTGGTGATCGAAGCCCTGGAGAGCGGCCCGGGATCGCTGGGTGCAGGTCTTCACTTCGATAATAATTACAACGTGGGACTTATCCTCAGCGGTTCTTTCAGGAATGTACTGGGAAGGAATTCCAAGCTTTTCGCCGACCTTAACATAGGCCCCGATCCGCGGCTCCGCGTAGTCTACCTTCTGGGCTTCGGAGGTAAAGCTGCCCTGGGGCTCAGCGCAGACTTCTATGAATTTAAATTCGGCGTTTATAAAGGATATGAAAAAGTCAACCAGATCGATTTTACCAACTACAAAGGCAGTTTATTTTTTCAGTATACCTTTAAGAATATGATAAACCTGAAAGCCGGCTTCGATTATGAATATTTCAGGTTCCATCAGGATGTGGCTGTGGATACAACACTTTATAAATACGAGTATTTCACCAGTTACGGAACCGTATTCCTTTCCCTTAATGCCGACTCCAGGGACCGCGCGTATTTCCCGAGGCGGGGGGTAACCATGACCCTGAGAGGAGAGTATGTTATGCCGCTCAGCAAAAACTGGTCAGAGGAACTCTTTGCCGATGCCGGTGTGTTTTACCTGAAATATGAACACAACATACCCCTGCCGGGCAAGTTCGTGCTGCAGCCCGGTCTTTTCGCGGGAGGCACATTGTGGGAGGATAACCGGCCTCCCCTCCAGCATGGATTCGGCGCGGGCGGGTTATGTAACCGTAATTATATAGACCAATACGTAGGTTTTACCGGTGTCCAGTTTATTCAGAAGTTTGGTTATTACTCAGCAATTGTCAGGCTGAAATTACAGTATAACCTGTACAAAAATTTTTACCTGACACTCAGGGGTGATGCCGGCACAGATGAACTTGAATTCTCCCAGGTATATCAGCCAAAGAACCTGATGTGCGGCTATGGCCTTACGGCAAGCTACAACAGCATCATTGGCCCGGTTGAAATCACCCTTATGGGATCAAATATGAATCCCAGCCCTATGGTTTTTGTGAATATAGGGTATTCTTTTTGATGTCGGATGTCAGATGTCGGATGTGAGATGTGGGATGTGGGATGTCGGGATTCGTTTACATTTGCAAACGCTTAAACAGCGAAGGCCATGCCCACACTTTTACAGGTAGAAAATCTGACACGCCATTTTGGTGAAAAAGTGCTGTTTGAAAATATCAGCTTTTCCATCAACCAGTACCAGAAAGTGGCGCTGATAGCTGGTAATGGTGCCGGTAAAACCTCCCTTCTCAGCATCATAAACGGCATAGAGTCATCCGACGGGGGCACGGTCACTCTCTTCAACCAGGCCAGCATGGCTTACCTCAGGCAGGAACCTGTACTCAATGAGAGCCTCACAGTATTTGACGAGGTGTATGCCACTTCCAACGAAACACTTAAAACCATACACGATTACGAGGAAGCACTCGAATCACCAGACAGGGACCTCCTTTCGAAAGCGATGGAGCGGATGGATGCCATTAACGGCTGGGATTATGAAAACCGTATCAAACAGATACTGACCCGTCTCAGCCTTTCAAACCTCCATCAGCCCGTCTCAGCCTTGTCGGGAGGACAAAAGAAACGTTTGTCCCTGGCCAAGACCCTGATCACAGAACCTGATTTTCTGATCCTCGATGAGCCGACGAACCATCTTGACATCGATATGATAGAATGGCTTGAGGAATATCTCACCCGAAACCAGGTAACCCTGCTGATGGTCACGCACGACCGTTACTTCCTGAACAGGGTGTGCGACGAGATCCTTGAGATGGAAAACGGGCGGCTGTTCAGGCATAAGGGCAATTACGAGTATTTCCTTGAAAAGTCGCAGGAACGTAGAGAAATTGAGACCCAGGAGACAGAGAAGGCAAGGAATATACTGCGCACTGAAGCCGAATGGATGAGGCGCATGCCTAAAGCACGGACGACTAAATCCAAAGCCCGTATAGATTCATTTTACGAACTGAAGGAAAAGGCAGCCAATAAGACCTGGGATCGTAAGATGACCCTTGGGATGGAAGGGGAGAGGATGGGAAAAAAGATCCTGGAAATCCATGATGTGAGCTTCTCCTGGGGCGAGCTGCCTATCCTGGATCATTTCGGATATATTTTCAAACGCCGTGAAAAAATCGGCATTATAGGTAAGAACGGCTCGGGCAAGTCGACCTTCCTCGATATCGTCACATCAAGGCTGCACCCGCAGAAAGGGACGGTTGAGACAGGCGGCACCATCAAATTCGGCCACTACAGGCAGGACGGGATTGTATTTGACGAGCAGACAAGGGTTATCGACGTGGTGAAAGACATTGCCGATCTGGTTCAGCTCAGCAATGGTGAAAAAGTTTCGGCAGCACAATTCCTCAACTATTTCATGTTCCCTTATCCCATGCACCACCAGTTCGTTTACAAACTCAGCGGGGGTGAAAAAAGAAGGCTTTACCTGGTAACCGTTTTAATGCAGAACCCGAATTTCCTTATCCTTGACGAACCTACCAACGACCTCGACATACTTACCCTGAATATTCTGGAGGATTACCTTGCTTCATTCCAGGGTTGCGTTCTGGTAGTCACCCATGACCGCTTCTTCCTGGATAAGATCGTTGACCACCTCTTTGTATTTGAAGGCAATGCTGTTCTGAAGGACTTTCCCGGGAACTACAGCCAGTACAGGGAATGGGCCGACATCAGAAAACGCCAGGCAAACCTTGCCCGGGCCGGCGCCTTAAAGGAAGCCGCTCTCACATCCGCAGTGAATAAACAAAAAAAACCCGGGCTGAGTTATAAGGAAAAAGTTGAGTTTGAAACCCTGGAAAAAGAGATTCATGAACTTGAAAAGGAAAAGGATCTCCTTGTAACCGCCCTTGGTTCGGGAGCCCTTGATCAGCAGGAACTGATGGAGAAATCACAACGTTTTTCGGCTGTGATCTCAGCTATAGACAGCAAGACTGAACGCTGGATGGAACTCAGTGAAAAAAGCCTTGAATAAAAAGACTTTGTATTACTTCTCCGCACCCGATACCTTCTTTTTCCTCAGGAATTTGGTAAAGTACAGGGAAGTCCCGAAAAGCACCACTGCAAGAAAAAGGAAAGCGATCACACGGTAGCCGGCTTCCATATGCGCAAGATCAACCACAAACAGGTATACTGCTGTGACAAGCAGCATAAAGATGGCCATCCATCTGTACTTCCTGTTTTTAAGGACCAGGCTGAGGATAAAATATAATATTGACGCCCCTGTCCATGCCGGGGTCACATACTGGGAGGGGACTGCTTTATATAAGGCAAAGGCAAAAGTAAAGAACAGGCAAACCAGGTAAATCGTACGAAAATTCTCGGTCTTCAGTTCAAGGCGCATTTTCTGCCAGTTGATGAGTCTTGCTGTGAGAAATGCAGAGATCGCGAAAGTGAAGTTTACCGTATCGAGGTATGTTCCCGAAACCATATATACCAGCAGCATGCTTACAAAAAGAATGGTATTGACCACGACAATGAACTGGCTGCGAAACCATAGCGCCCATGATACGACAAGCACACTTTGAAGCGAGAGGAAAAAATATGCACCCGGCAAACCCGTATACCCGTATACCGCCGCGCTGAGTGCAAGAAAGCTGAAGATGGCATAGAAGGCCGAATCAAACACCCTTTGGGTCCTGAATTTAAGGAATATGGAATAAGCAAGGCAGGCAATGAATACGCCTGCAAAGATCCCGCTGTAATTTCTCATGTAGAATAACAACACTTCCAGCATAAGGGTCATGAAAAAGAAGATCCCGTTGACTATCACTGATGAAGTGTAAACATTCGCTTTAAAGCGTTCATCCTGTTTTACCAGGGGAGCCAGGGAAAACAGTACTCCGTAGGAAAAGAGGTACACCAGGTTGAACTGGGGTGACTGTATCCCGCCAACAGGGTGCCCCATAATGGGATTGCCCATAAGCCATACTATATGCGTCAGGTACACGGTGATTATGGCAAAGATCATCTGCCTCCACCACCCATAACGGTAGAACAGCCAGAGAGAAACCAGGGCTACGATGGTGTTCAGCAGCAGGGATTCATGTGTCATGTCACTGAGTACGGATGTAACGAGGATGAGAAATATGCCAATAGCGGCTACAAGTTCCGACTTCATCAGGGCCGATCTGTATATCTGGAAAGCGATGGCAATTATCAGAAGAAGAACCACGACTTCCTTAAATGGGATTACCTGCGGACTGCTGAAGAAGAACAATCGCATGGTAACATAATACAGTAAAAGATGTGTCCCTATATTGAGCATATACGCAAGATGCTCATGGGAATTTTTCAGATATCGCGACAGGATGTAGACACCGGTAACCGCACCATAACCGATGAGGCTGGAAAAGTAACTGCCAGCCTGCTTCTGGATAAACATCATCAGGAATCCAATCCCGAACATCAGAACAACTATCCCTATCCATGATAATCCGTATTCAAGAATGTTTGATTCAATGGCCGATGCGTCAACAGATACTGTTTCACCACCTGAAAACCCGGCATTCTCGATACTTTCCATGAATGATTGTTGACGGGAACCCGAACTGACTTTTTCTTCCAGAGCAGAGAGCCGTTCTTCAAGAAGGGCCAGTTTTTCGGAAAGTTTCCCAAATTCCTGAGCTCCTGCTGTTTCTGTTTGTGACATAGTTCTATCTCCTTTATTTTTAGGGAAAGAAAGTATTTACTAAAAGTCTGTTCGGGTCCCCGGCAAGATCAGGACCGGCAAATTATTTCAGTTTCCTGAGATAACTTACAATCGCCCATCGTTCATTATCCTCGGCAATGGTTTTACCGAAAGCCGGCATCTTATCCCTGCCCGTTGTCATCTTATAAAAGATCTCCCCATCGGTCTGAGACTGGAATTCCTTTGAGGTGAAATCTCCGCAGGAAACACCGAGAGTTGCTGCTTTTGGGCCATCGCCCAATCCGTCTTTGCCATGGCAGGATTTGCAATGTTTGGCAAAAAGGTCCTTGCCGGTACTTACATCAGCCGGGTTGGCATTTTTCATTGTTTTGTACTTGTCGGGTGCAACCCATTTTGCCGGTTTTTGGGCAAACGCAATAAGGCAAACAGCGTTCAGCAATAAAAATAGTCCAAGTAAGCGGCTTACATTCTTCATTTTCATAATAACCTCCGGATTTGAATTTTTGTTAATATTTAATTTTTGTCTGATGTGTTTCAGGTTAGGACTGTTCCTCTTTTAAAGCTTTGTTCCCAAGATACCTGATGCGGAAAATGGTAAATATAGCATAAGTAAAATGAAACCATACCAGTGACAGCAATACAATAAGCGTATATACCATCCAGAGGGGGGCATTGGTATCGCCGAGCCCGCGTTTAATCACCATCATGGGCGGAAGTGGTTTGCCCCAGGCCATGTTTTCACTCACTTCGGCACTGCCGTAATTGTCGTTATCTTCAAATTTCGCGACAATTGTGAGGTTCCCAAGAGAATCTCCGGGCAGTGTGACGGGAAAATCAAGTTCGGCATTCCCGGCTTTGACGGGCTGTTCGCCTATTTTCAATAAGGAAAAAGTCCTCGGGACATAAAACAGGGCAGTGGATCCGTCGACAGGGATGGAATCGCCTTTCTGGTTGATTTCTGCCGCAAACAGCCTGATGAGCTTTGCGCTGTCTTTCTGCTCAAAGGTGATCTTCATGAATACATCACGGATCTCTGCGGAAGATTCTGATGGCTCGTACTCTTTATTTCCTTCAAACGTCGCGGAATAGCTGTACTTCCCTTCCTTATTCCTCGGGGCATCCAGCTTGCCTGGCAGGGTGAAAGTTGCCTTGCCGGCTTCGTCTGTCGATCCTTTGCCTAACAGGGCCTTGTCTTTCCCTCCCTGGATGAAAAAACTTACCTGCATGCCTTCAAGAGGGATAGTCTGATCGTCTTTTTTACTTGTGAGTTTTGCTGTAAGTATCCGGGTCCCCGATTTATTCAGGAACTCCAGTTTAAGCCTCGAACGTACAGGATCTCCGGCACGGCAGACAAGAGATGAAGCCAGGATCAACAGAATCAGTATCCCGGCCACCACGCTTTTATCTTTTCTTGTCTTTTTGATCATGCGCCTCAGAATACGTTCTTTCGCCAGTTTCCTGAGCTTGAAATAATCCCGTTCATCGGCTGAATTAACCCTTACCACCGGTATGATAGGCAGGAATTTCGAGAACAGGAAGAACAACAGCAGCCAGATCGCGATCCCCATTGCAGTGAGAGACCATTCAACCCAGCTGGGCGAATAGCTTGCAAATTCGGGCCTTATGTCATGCAGCGGAAGTAAAGGGGTTTCAAGTGTGGGAATGATGATCAGGTAACGTTTGACCCAAAGAGCGGTTACTGCAATTGTTGCTGCAAAGACAATTGTTTTAATGCTCCTGAACCTGGGCATGGCGATCAATATGATAGGAAGTAAAACTCCGATAAACGCTGAGAAAAAGAACCACCACCAGTATGTTGAAGTGTCAAACAGCCTGTAAAGCACTTCCATGTCCCATTTCACACTGCCGTACCAGTTGGTAAGGTATTCGCTGAAGGTGAAATATCCGTAAAGCGCACCCAGTATCATCAGCAGGATTCCCAGGTAAGTAAAGTGGTTCTTCGTGATATGGGCTTCAAGGTGGTAGATCTTCCTGAACACGAACATGACGATTATCAGGACTCCCGTTCCGGAATATATGGCAGCCAGAACAAAATAAGGTGCGAAAATAGTGCTGTGCCAGCCCGGCCTCAGGGTCATCCCGAAAATCCATGCAAGGACCGAGTGCACCAGGATGGCCAGAGGGATGATCACGATGGAGATAAGGTCGATCAGCTGGTTGAGGAGTTCGCGCTGTTTAGGTGTATCGCGGTAGTTGGCACTCATGAATTTGTAAATACTGTTGCGCCACTTTGCAACTCCAACAGGATGATCCCTCATAAAGGCCAGGTCACGCACACAGGCCAGGTAGAGGAATATGAAACTGCCGATAAGATAAGTTGATATTGCAAATACATCCCATACGATGGGTGACTGTATCCTGCCATAAACAAGGATATGCCATACCCTTTCGAGGCGGCCCATGCTCAGGAAAATATAACTGGGGCCTATCATTGTAGATACAACGGTGATGGTCTCGGCCATGCGCAATATAGGGTGCCTCCATTCAACCCTCATCAGGTGCAGGATCCCGGAAATAAGCGCTCCGGCGTAACTGATCCCGATGAAGAAAATGAAGTTGGCATCATAAATGCCCCAGATCACATAATCACGCATGCCTGTCACCACCTGGCCTTTCGATAACTGTGTGTACAAAGCATAGGTTCCCCAGGCGATAATCATAACCATTGCGGTGATGAAAAAATACCCGTACCTGCCAATGGATTCAAGCTGAGGCTTGAAATCCTCATAATTCTTAATTGTCTTGCTGTTGTATTCCATGCTGGGTCTGATTATTCGGATAAGTTGGCTTCTTTCTTGTATAGATTAATTTCTTCGGGTTTCAGGTCCTGGAACCCTACTTTATAGTCGAAAAGACGGTTGACCGGAGGCAGGTAGTAGACCCCGGGTTCAGTACCAAGTTCTTCCATATACCGGTAGGCTGCCCTTTGCTGAACGAGTTCGCTGAACCTTACTGTTTCGGTACCGTTGGTCACAGTGTCTTCGTTTTTGTCGCCATAGAAATAGACTCCGTTGGGACAGGATGTCACGCAGGAGGGCAGTTTGCCCTGGCGCACCATATCGGGACAGAAATCGCATTTGCCGACTGTTCCGACTTTCTGAGGCCAGCTTGTTTCGGGTGAATACTTTTTCCCTTCAGGAAGTGCATCCTGTTCGGGGTTGCCCCAATTGAACACCCTGGAAGAATACGGACAGGCGGCCATGCAGAATTTGCATCCTATACAGCGGTCGTTGTCGATAAGCACAATACCATCGGTACGCTTGAATGTTGCCCCAACCGGGCATACTTTGACACAGGGAGGATTATTGCACTGGAAGCAGGGTTTCGGGAACCAGTAAGGGGATGTATCCTTGCTGTCGCGTAACAGGAAGAATTTAATCCATTCTATCTTGGGAGGAAGGTGGTGCATGCTCTGGCATCCTTCAAGGCACTTCCTTGCATTCCTGCAACGGGCAAGGTCTACTACCATAACCATTTTTTTATTCGGAATACCCTGCCGGGCTTCCTTCCCCGTAGCAGGGCAGGCATGGCAATGACCTTTGTCAACTTCAACAAGCGTGCCGTCAGGGGACAGCAGCTTGACTTTCTCACCTGTTTCTTTGCTGCCTGCCTCAGGATTGGAAACAGCTGATAAAGCCTTTCCGCCAGCCCCGATAAGAGCTGTAGCGCCTGCTGCCAGGCCTAGTTTCAGAAACTTTCTTCTCGATGAATTGTTGTCCTTCATATCGATACTTTGTGGAATTTATTTGGTGTCTTAGAAATTTGAATCATTCATCCTGGCAGCTCAGTTAAAAGAACTGATATGCCCGGTTTCATCCTTTGCAAAGTTACTCCTACATTCAATTACACCTTGCGTCCCTTATAAGAGATATTCATAGAAAATTCCGGCTTCTTTTCCTATATCCAAAGGTAAAAAAACCTGTCTTTGATTGACATATATCAATAATTTATTATTTTTGTCTTATGTTGGAATACCTTGAAAAACCCGCGATGAGCTGCGTAAACTGCTCATGTAAATCAAATCTTTTCAGTTTGTTAAACCAGGACGAACTTGAAATGATTGAAAAGAGCAGGCTTAATGTGGTGTTCAAATCCGGTGAGACCATTCGCAAACAGGGGACCCAGATGACCCACGTTATTTCTTTGAACTCAGGCATGGCCAAGCTATATCTTGAAGGCATAGAAAACAGGAATTCCATATTGCGTATCGTCAGACCGACAAAATTTATTGGGGGACCCGGCATTTACCTGGACCAGATGCACCATTATACAGTGATGGCGTTGATGGAATCATCGGTTTGCTTTATTGATATGAATGTTTTCAAGGAAATCATTCGCCGGAACAATCATTTCGCCGAAGAGTTCATGAAAGACTTCAGCCTTAATACCCTGAATGTGTATAACCGTTTGCTTTACCTGACCCAGAAACAGATGCCCGGAAGAATGGCCGATTCACTACTTTACCTTTTCGAAGAGATCTTTGAATCGGATCATTTTCCAATGCTTCTGAGCAAGCAGGATCTTGCCGACCTCTCAGCCATGTCGCGCGACAGTGCGCTTAAGATACTCAGGTCATTCGAGCGCGAAGGGATCATCAGGTTTGATGAAAAAGAATTGAGGCTTCTCGACCATGAATCACTCAGGAAGATAAGCCGCATAGGATAAGCCGGAATTTTGTATGTTTGGCCCAGGAAATGAGGGCTCCCACAAATATTCATATAGACCGCCTGCTAATATTCCTGATTATAGCCATCGGGGCCATACTCAGGTTTTACAACTATTCCTCCATTCCTTTCACCCACGACGAATTCAGCGCCATTTTCAGGACCCAGTTCAGTAACTTTCATGACCTGATAGCAAAGGGTGTTGTCGTTGACACCCATCCCGCAGGGGTCCAGGTTTTTCTTTACTACTGGGTCAAACTCGCGGGCCTTTCGGAGCCCCTGGTAAAACTGCCGTTCACACTATGCAGCCTGGTTTCCATTTATTTAATATATGTTATCGGCCGCCAATGGTTCAGTTCCACTGCAGGCCTGATCGCAGCTTCGTTTCTTTCATTCCTCCAGTACCCCGTGATGTACGGTCAGATCGCAAGGCCTTATGCCAGCGGGTTGTTCCTTGTATTGTTGCTGGCATATTTCTGGACCCGGATCATGCTCTGCCCCGGAAAACACTACTACCTGAACCTGGCAGGATATATCCTTTCTTCAGCCCTGTGTGCCTATAATCACCATTTTACACTTTTTTTCTGCGGGATGGCAGGGCTTACCGGTTTATTCCTCATTTCAAAAACGAAGCGCACCTCCTTTATCCTCTCATGGTTTGTGATCTTTTTGCTGTATGTTCCGCATATTTCAATTTTCTTCTCCCAGCTTAAACAGGGCGGCATAGGGGGCTGGCTCAGCAAACCAAGACCCGATTTTATTTTCGATTACCTGGGCTATGTTTTCCAGTTCTCCTGGTATGTGGCAGCCATGGTTCTGCTGCTGGTGATCCTCGCCCTGGTTTGGAAAACCAAAGGGAAACCTGTAAACTACCGCCTTGTGCTGGTTTCCTTTTTATGGTTTTTTATACCTCTGCTCACAGGCTTTCTGTATTCAGTTTATATAAACCCCGTGCTTCAGTACTCTGTTCTGATCTTTTCCTTTCCTTTCCTTTTACTCCTGATGTTTTTTTATGCGGATGCAGGCCGGCCCTGGCAAAAATGCATTCTCGTAACAGTCTGCGCCCTGGTCATCATCCCGTCCCTGGTAAGCGAAAGGAAACATTACCAGTTATTTTACAATTCCCCTTACAGGGAAATCGTTGTTGAAGCGAAGCATGCCTCCGACTCCCTGGGCCGGCTTAACTGCTTCATACTGCTCGATTCTCACCGCCGTTTCACCGATTACTACCTGGATAAACCCGGGATGAAGGGTTTTCATATCAGCTGCGTCCATGATGTACTGGAACCTCCGGTCATTGGAAATATACTCGATACCTGCACGGCCAGGTATTTTATTTACGGGTGTATCTCGAATTCAAGCTGGGATGACTATCCATTGATCCGGGCCAGGTACCCTTACCTCATGGTCCATAAAAGGCTGAATGAAGGCGATTTTTATGTGTTCGCCAGGGACAGCATCAAAGGCCTGGATGAATATTATTTTTCTTCGACTGCTGATTTCATCCTGAACAGCTCAGGCTGGATTAACCTCAATCAGGCCAATGCCTGGTACTCGGTTTTGGACCTTAAAACCCCCATCTACTCCATAGACAGCAGTCTTGAATTCAGCCCGATTTTCAGAGGATCCCTCAGGGACATCAGCCGTCATAAAAATGATATTATTGACCTCTGCGCTGAGGTTGAAACTGGTGATAAGTTTACCGAAGCCTATCTTCAGCTGGGCATCTATCAGAAGGAAAAGCTGCTTTCCTTTCAGTCGGCAAGCATTAAAGCAGGCAAGACCGGGGAATTCAAACGTATTTTCTGTTCTTACCGCCTGGCCGATACAGACTGGAGGCATCATTTCCTGAACGTGCAGGGGTTTATCTGGAACCCTAAAAAACAGGATCTCATAATAAGAGGGATGTCATTCAGGATAAGGCATGGGAACCCATATCTTTACGGGCTATACCGGAAAATAGAGTAATTTTTTATATATCTTTATCAACCCTGACTGGTGTTATGCTGAACTGAGTTTAGACCGATGGCCATCAAAAAGAAATCAGCTTTAATTAAAAAGACCATCCATGTTAAAAACATGGTTTGCAACTGCTGTATCCGCCTGCTGAGGAAGGAACTTGATATTGACGGCATCACAATACAAAATATAAAGCTGGGAACTATTGAACTTTCCCATGATCCCGGGAAAATTTCTTTGAAAATGATACACGGGATGCTTGAGGACTTCGGCTTCGAGATCATCACCGACAAGGAGAAGATCCTCGTGGAGCAGATCAGGCAGGCAATGATCGAGCTCATCCACAACTCCACGTATAATGCTATGGTGCGAAACTCCGACTACCTCGTGGAACGCTTCGAAATGTCATATCCGTATATTTCCTCCCTCTTTTCAAAGCACGAAAATATCACCCTCGAAAAATTCACCATACTTCACAAGATTGAAAAAGTGAAGGAGCTGATAGAATACGGGGAGCTTACCCTGAGTGAAATAGCTTATATGATGGGCTACAGCAGCGTGCAATACCTCAGCACCCAGTTCAAATCCGTCACCGGGATTTCAGTCACCGATTACAAGGCTAGCCAGGTTCCTGGCAGGAAACCGCTGGAAAATCTGACATCCGGCATCTGATATCTGGTATAAAATCTTATACATTATTTAAAAAATTCCGTAACAGCCATGTCGGGGACCCAGGCTAATATTGCATCGTGTTAAAACCATTTATTATGAAGCTCAGGAAAAACATTGCCGTCAGTGAAGCGGGCCTTCTCTTTAACCCGGTGACCGGCGAATCCTTTTCGTTGAACCCTATCGGTATCGAGATACTGAGTCTCCTTCGCGAGGAGAAATCAGATGAAGAGATCCGTTCTGCTATTTTATCGAGATACAATACAGACAATCCCACTTTCGAAAAGGACTACCAGGATTTCATCGGCATACTAAAACATAATAACCTGCTTGAAAGCCATGAAGAAACCAAAGCTTAATATTGGAGTCACCGGTCTGAATGCCATTGACAGCCCGGGACCGGGGGTGTCGGTGATCAGGGCATTGAAGGAAGCTGCTTCGTTCGATACGCGCATCATCGGCTTATCCTATGAGTCGCTGGAACCAGGCATTTACATGCACGATATTGTAGACCGAACCTATTCCATACCTTATCCTGCTGCCGGAACAGATACCCTTCTTGAACGGCTGGAGTATATACAGGAAAGGGAAAAACTTGATGTGATCATACCCAACTTCGACGCGGAACTTTATCCTTTCATCAAACTGGAACACAAGCTCAAGGAGATGGGCATTCACATGTTCCTTCCCACCATGCATCAGTTTGAGGAACGTCATAAGGTGAACCTGAATGATTTCGGGAAGAAATACGGTATCAGTGTGCCTAAGAGCAAGGTCATCTACGACCTTAATATGGTTCACAGCCTGTTATCGGAGTTTTCTTTCCCCATGATCGTGAAAGGCAAGTTCTATGATGCTTCAATAGCATACAGTATAGAACAGGTGAAAAGTTATTTCAACAAGATCTCTGCCAAGTGGGGGCTTCCGATCATTATACAGGAGTTTATCCATGGAACCGAATTCAATGTCACCGGTTTGGGTGACGGTACGGGGAAGACCATTGCAGCGGTGCCGATGCGCAAGCAGTATATTACCGACAAAGGGAAAGCCTGGGGCGGGATCAGTATTTCAGATGAAAAGATGCTTGATATGACCAGGAAATTTCTCCGGACAACAAAGTGGAGAGGCGGGTTTGAGCTTGAGCTCATGAAGAACAAGGACGGGGAGCTGTACCTCCTTGAGATCAATCCCCGTTTGCCGGCCTGGATCTATCTCGCCGTTGGCGTTGGGCAAAACATCCCCGAAGCCCTGGTCAACCTGGCCATGGGCCATAAGGTGAAACCATTTGCAGGTTATACGGTAGGAAAAATGTTCGTTCGCTATTCCTGGGACATGATCGTGGACCGGGAGGAGTTTGAGCAGATATCAGTGTATGGGGAATTGTAAAAATATTTGACATCTGACATCTGATATCGGATGTCGGATATCAGATGTCAGATATCAGATAAAATGAATTTAATATATAACACGCGAAAATATGACCAAACTCAGATATGAACGTCCGGTGATCAAGAAACTTGAGACCGGTATGCCGAACAAATTCGGAACAAGAACAGAATATCAGCCCATGACCCACATTGACGGGGTAGCGGTTGAAAAGCTGATGAAAGACTACGGCTCACCCTTGTTTGTGATCTCCGAAAAGACCATCCGCAAGACCATACAGAAAGCAAAAAAGGCCTTTAAGACAAGATACCCCAGGGTGCAATTTGCCTGGTCTTATAAAACCAATTACCTGAACGCGATATGCAGCATATTTCACCAGGAAGGCTCCTGGGCTGAGGTCGTTTCGGGTTTTGAATATGACAAAGCCATCAGCCTGGGTGTGGATGGCAAAAAGATCATATTCAACGGGCCTGAAAAGAGTGAGGAAGATCTCACTAAGGCTATAAAGAACGACTCTCTTATCCATATAGACCACCTGGATGAGTTGTATACCATTTCTGAACTGGCCGAAAAACAGAAAGCCCGCCCAAGGGTAGCCATCAGGGTAAACATGGATACCGGTGTATATCCTATGTGGGACCGTTTCGGGTTCAACTATGAAAACGGTCAGGCATGGGATGCCATTAACAAGATCATGCATTCCGATAACATGGAACTGGTGGGGCTGCATTGCCACATCGGGACCTTTATGCTTGCTCCTTCTGCCTACGGAATCGCTGCATCAAAACTGGCCGAACTGGCTCTTTCTGTGCAAGAAAAATATAAGCACGAAATAAAATATATTGACCTTGGCGGGGGCTTTGCTTCGAAGAATACCCTGAAAGGGGCTTACCTGCCCGGATCTGATACAAATCCAACGTTCGACGATTTTGCCGAAGTCATTTCATCGGCCTTGCTAAACAGCAATTTCAAACAGGAGAAACTGCCCATGCTCATCCTGGAAACCGGCAGGGCGCTGATAGACGAAGCAGGGTACCTGCTGGGATCGGTTATTTCAAACAAACGCTCCAGTACGGGGCGCCGCAATACCATCCTTGATATAGGCGTTAATATACTGTTCACTTCTTTCTGGTATGATCATAAGATTACTCCAGCCCAGGCCTTCACTCATTACTCTGAAGACACCTGCATATACGGGCCCCTGTGCATGAATATTGACGTGATCCGCGAAAGCGCCAGCCTGCCTTTGTTAAACAAGGACGACC
This sequence comes from Bacteroidota bacterium, assembly GCA_026391755.1. Classification (GTDB taxonomy): domain Bacteria; phylum Bacteroidota; class Bacteroidia; order Bacteroidales; family FEN-979; genus CAIRDP01. Next base: position 11,462 of record JAPLDN010000345.1, on the reverse strand, counting down.
ATGTGGTGATACATAATGTGGGCGCGTACAACATGACACAATGGATGCAGTTCATCGCCCTCAGGCCCAACGTGGTGCTTATCGACATGGATGAGAAACCCCTTGTGATCCGCCTTCGCGAAACCCTCGACAATATGAACAGCATGGAAAAGGTACCGTCGCATCTTAAAAAGTTTAATGTATAGTTTTGATAAAGTAAACTGTTGTAAGTGCATAAGCTAAGATCAACCTTCCCATCATTTCTGACGAGCATAGTCAACAGCTATACCCAGATCTTTTTTTCCAATAACAGGATCTTCGCGCTGATACTGATCGTTGTCACATTTTTTGATTTTTGGGCAGGTCTGAGCGGAATCATTGCAGTGATGGTTTCCAATATCCTGGCCAACCTTATAGGGTTCAACCGCATCAACATAAAGAAAGGCTATTACGGGTTCAACAGCCTGCTTGTCGGACTGGGGCTGGGAGTGTATTATCAGCCGGGTCCTCAGTTTTTCATCATACTGCTGTTTGCGTCCTTGCTCACCCTCTTCCTCACCCTGGCGATTGAAGGCGTAGTGGGAAAGTACGGCCTCCCGTTTCTGAGCCTGTCATTTTTGTTTGGGACCTGGGGTGTAAGCCTGGCTGCAAGGCAGTTTACCGCCCTGCATGTGAGCGAAAGGGGCATCTTTATGACCAATGAGATGTTCGTCATGGGAGGCCACAGCATGGTTAATTCCTATAACTGGCTTACAAACCTGGGTATTCCGGAACCATTGCGGCTTTATTTCACCTCGCTTGGTGCAATATTTTTCCAGTATCATCTTTTTGCCGGGATACTTATTGCCATCGGCCTGATTATTTATTCGAGAATTGCCTTCGTGCTTTCGCTCCTGGGCTTCTTCTCGGCTTATGCCTACTACAACTTCATCGGCGCAAATATCCATGAACTCAGTTACAGTTTTATCGGCTTCAATTTCATCCTCACCTCCATCGCCATTGGCGGGTTCTTTATCATTCCTTCCCGTTGGTCGTTTCTTTGGGTGATGCTGCTTACCCCGCTGATCTCTATCATCCTCACAAGCACCCAGTTTATTTTTTCAATGTTCCAGCTTTCGGTTTATTCCCTGCCGTTTAACATGGTCGTCTTGTTATTCCTGTATTCCCTGAAATTCCGCGAACGATTCTTTGATAAACCTGAGTTGGTGAGCTACCAGCAATATTCACCCGAGATCAACCTGTATGCACACCTGAATTACCGTGCACGCTTCGGCAAAGCTTTTTATTTTCCTTTTGGGCTGCCTTTCTGGGGTGAATGGAAAGTTACCCAGGGGCACGATGGAACCCTGACTCACCAGGGTGACTGGAAGCATGCCTGGGACTTCGAGATACCCGATGAAAAAGGGGAGACCTTCAGTGGCCACGGGAATGAACGGGAAGAATACTTTTGTTATAATAAGCCGGTGATTTCACCTGCCGATGGCCGGGTAGAAGAGATCGTCGATAACATTGATGATAATGAGATCGGGAAGATGGACCTTGAACATAACTGGGGAAACACAATCGTAATCCGTCATGCCGATCTGCTTTATTCAAAACTTTCACACCTGAAAAAAGGGAGTTTCAAGGTAGCGGCAGGAGATGCCGTTAAAAAAGGTCAGTTGATTGCAAGTTGCGGCAATTCGGGACGTTCACCAGTGCCACACATCCATTTCCAGGTCCAGGCAACGCCGTATATAGGATCTAAAACACTGGATTATCCCATCAGCCATTATATAAGGCATAAGGACGGAATTTTCGAGCTGAGGTCCTGGGAAAATCCCGAAAACAAGGTGGTTGTTTCCAATATCAGTAAGAATAGCTCACTCGAGAAAGCCTTTCACTTTATCCCCGGACAGAAGTTTACTCTCACCGTGAACACTGAAGGCGAAAAGGAATATACCCTCGACTGGGAAGTGGAGATCAGCGCTGTGAACAGCAGTTACATATTCTGCGAAAAGACCAATTCAAAAGCCTGGTTTCGTAATGATGGCGACATCCATTATTTCACACACTTCGATGGGGACCGTTCATCCCTGCTTTTCAGGTTTTACCTGGGAGCCTACAAGGTCATGATGGGATATTATCCCGGTTTACTGGTGAAAGACACATATCCCATCTATACATTCAGCAACCGACTGCTTGGCCTTCTGCAGGATTTCGTGGCGCCTTTCATACTATTCATAAAATCGGAATACAACCTTCATTACCACGGTATGGATGATGAGCTGATGCAAACAGGGATAAGCCTTAGATCGGTGAGCAGCGCCAGAATAGCCGGCCGTGAAGTGAAACGGATGGAATGCGAAATGTTCGTCTCGCCGCAAGGACTTGAGCGATTTGTCATCCAAGAGAATAGTAAGACCACAAAAGTTAAACTTGTTGCCGACCGATGACAATCAAATCCCTTGCTTTTTTTCTTTTTCTTTTCTGCCTGACTGCGTTTCCCGCTAATGCTTCCACACGCCTCGATTTCCAGACGGTCGATATGCTCACTTACCGCTGTTATAACGAACAGAAATGGGACAGTGTGATATTGGTCGGCAAACAGGCCTTAAGACAGGAAATTGATTATTATTACCTGAGGGTCAGGCTGGGCATTGCTTATTTTGAAAAGAAAGAATATTTCCCCGCAACGACTCATCTCAGGAAGGCCAGGCAATTCAATTCAGGAGATCCTTTTGTAGCTGATTACCTTTACAATGCATATGTCATGACCAACCAGACCGAAGAAGCAAGCCTTCTCAGGGCAAAAGCTCCACGAGAGGATCGGGATACCGCAAATTACAATCAGGGGTTTCTTCGGGATCTCCATTTTGAAACCGGATATACCTTAAGCAGTGACAGAAATCCGACCAACCTTCCAACTCTTATGGGGAAGGACAGTATTTACGGAGAACAGGACCTATACGGCAATAACTTCTACGGGAATTTTGCTGTGAATCTCAGGGCTTCAAACCGCCTGGGTTTTACACTGGCCTATAATTACCTCAACTTCAATAAGACAAAATACATACAATACGGCCATGCGGAAGCTCACCTTGATTCCATAGTGGACCGGCCGTTCAGCAGGGATTATTTATATTCTTTCCCCTGGAAAATACACGATACTTCCTTCCATTATCATGTTCAGCAGCATGAAGTCTACCTGGGAGCCACAGTTACCCTCCCCTGGGGCATCAGGATAATGCCTGCCGTTCACTGGGTTCATGTGAGCTATCCTATGACCACGACTTCTGTGCGAACCGACAGTGTCATTGATACGGCTTATTATTTAAAAAGTGACGGGACCTATCATCTTTTCAAATACCCGTCAATTGTATATTCGTACACCCAGAAAGATACTTCATTCAATAATTACCTTGTAGCTCTTCGGATTTCCAAAGATCTCGGCCGGTTTTCAATTGCATTATCAGGAAGCTGGTCAAACCTGAACGGGAAAACGCAGGCGGAGGCAGGGCTTTCCTTCACATATTTCCCGTTAGGAAATCTTAATCTTTACGGAACTACTGCAGTGACAGGTTTCTTCCAGGGCAGTGAAAGCAGAATGTTGCTGAGCCAGGTGTTTGGAGGGCGTCTCACACCCTGGATGTGGGGGGAGGTTAATTTTAATTACGGAGATTATACCAACGCCAATATTGCCAATGGTGCAATCGTTTATAATAACAGCGATAAGATAGATTACCGTGCCGGGGGTACACTTACCTTTGTCCTTGGAAAACATATTCAGCTTTCGCTCATTTATCAGTATTTCAGGAAAGAAAGCCAGCAGATTTATTACATCAAATCCCAGGATCCTGTTTCGCATGAGATCAGGGAAGTCCAGCAAACCCAATATAATCCGTATAACACAAATTCAATAATAGGAGGAATAACATGGAAACTGTAAAGAAAAATCGTGATGAAGGACATAAGGAAATTCGTAAGGAAAGTCGTGATGTGATAGCGAGCATTTCACACAGCCGCTTTCGCTCGCAACCTTGCAACGCGTCTGGGGTTCGCTGCGCTTCACCCAAGGCCGCTTATGCAAGTTGCTTCGCTATTGGTATTTTCTCCTTTGTACTGTTTTTCTTCATTACAATAAGCCTGTCAGCTCAGACCAATTACCCTGCCCTGCAGGAAGCATTTTCGAAAAGCTACGCCTATGAATCGAGGGGGAACTTTACCGATGCCATCACAACGATGAAAGGCATTTACCAGGAAGACTCCTATGAGATAAACCTCAGGCTTGGATGGGTTACGTACCTTGCCGGAATGTTTACCGAATCTTCGGCCTATTACCAGAAAGCCATCAAGCTGAAGCCCTACGCCATCGAAGCAAAGATCGGGTTTGCCAACCCTGCTTCCGCCTTAGGCAACTGGGACCAGGTCGTTGCCCAGTATGATGAAGTACTCGCGATTGACCCCCAGAATACTACTGTTAACTACCGCATGGGCTCGATTTATTACGGCCGTAAAGATTATGCAAAAGCTGAGAAACACCTCGAAAAGGTTGTCAACCTTTTCCCGTTTGATTACGACAGCATGGTCCTTTACGCATGGACTGAATACAGGCTCGGGAAGCTGCGCGAAGCCCAGGTTTTGTTCAATAAAGCCTTGCTCATGAGGCCAAAAGATGCATCTGCAACCGAAGGGCTGGGACTGATTAAATAGACACCGGCATCACGCCGTCACGATTATCACGATTTCTACCGCACTATCATCATTCGCTTCGTTTCGGAAATACCAGCCGCCGATAAAGTGTAAAAATATATTCCGCCGTTCAGGTTTTGCAAGTCAGCCGAAACCTCATACATCCCTGGTTCCCTGTTTTCGTCAAGGAGCCGGTATACTAATCCTCCCAGAACATCCTGCACGGTCAGGGTTATGCTGCACGCCTTATAAAGTTTGAAAGGGATTACCGTGGAAGTATTTACCGGGTTTGGATAGTTTTGGTATAATATAAACTGTGATGAATTTATACCCCTATCCTCAATTCCTCCTGGATAAAGTTCTATAAAACCTCCCGGAGTAAGATCTTTCCCTGTAAATGCAGCATAGGAAGGAGGATACCGGTACACCCTGAATACCGAATTCAATGTCTCATCGGGATGCGTAGGATCATGAGGGATGGAATCTCCCTGCATCAGAGGACCTGTATCGTCAACAGGGTCGATGTATTTCCATACTGTTTCACCGGATGCCGTGACTTCGATAAATGTTCCCAAAGGGCCATCATCAATCAGGGTATTCCCGTTTTGCAGTCTTTGTGCACCGGAAATATCATGGGCAAATAATGATTCAGGCGGACTGGCCTGGTAAGTCCAGGTCAGATTTACAGGGGCAAAGGCTGATCCGGCCGATAGCGGATAATTGCCGCTTGCATCAACTGGAGTTATTATTTCATCAATCGAGGAATAATTGCGGTTTACGCCATTATTGAAACAGGTGATATCCCCTGCGCCAGGACAATCGGGTTTGACCCATTCAGCATCGTGCTGCTCAAAATATTTTTGATCATTAACTGTTCCCGCTCCGTATGTTAATGGATTTCCCCAACGGTAAAGCAGGTCGCCCCCTTTCCCGTGGACACCGCCGCTATGGCCAGCCGCCTGGGCTGTAGTTGTACTGTGGTCAATAATCCAAACCTCGCTGTTCCCCCTCACGCTCATTGCAATCTGGTTGAGGGCCGGATTATAGTCAATGCAATTCATATGATTCCAGAAAAGTGGCAGGGCCCTGTGGTCGCCGTCGCAATCGATTAATTCAGGATGAGCAGCAACGACGCCGTAATTTGACTTGCTTACATCAAAATCCTGTATCAGATGATCCCATACATGCCATTCCCAGACAATCGTCCCTCCAACAGGACGAACAGGCTGTATCTCAATTATGCAGTCGGGAAGCATATATCCTTTCTGCTGTATGTCGGGCTGGAACTTGCTCGGATCAAATCCTGCAGAAAGGACTTCGGCCAGCAACTTTTTCTCAACGACCAGCATAATGATATTCCCGTTAGGCAATCGTTTAATATCATGGTGCTGGGTGTAATTGTTTGTTGAATAATCAAACTGCCATACCAGGCTGTCGTTCCAGTTATATTCTTCAATCCTCCCTCCTTCTCCTCCGCCTGATCCGAGCCCTCCCTGTACCATGCAGGTGCGCAGCAAATCTCCGTTCTCGAGAAGGTAAACCGATTGACCTGGGGCATAAGTGCTTGCATCCCATTCATGACATTTCCTGCCTTCGTTATTGATCAGATAGGTCATGGTATTATGTTTGGGTGCAAACAAAGTATACCCACTGAAAGCCCTTTGAGTGTCGTTGATAAACAATCCCATGGTTCTGGGTTGACCGAAAACCGCGGCAAGCGGTAAAAAAAACATCACTAAAAATATGTTTATTCTCTTCATTTCAGCCTCCTTTACTTGATTAAAATCATTTTTATTATCGACGGATGAATACTTCCCGTAAGCGTACATAAATAAATGCCGCTTCCGAGCTGCCCGCTGTCCCAGCTCAGGGAATGCCATCCCTCATTCTCCATACCATCAGCCAGAATGGCCACCAGCCTGCCCAAAGTATTGCTCACGCTTAGTTTTATATGAGCTGATGAAGGCATGTAATACTTTATCGTTGTTGACTGCCCGAACGGGTTTGGAAAATTCTGCAGTAACATCATGTATCCTGCATCCTGCATCACATTATCATAAATTTCGGTTATGGTCGAATATTTTCTCGCCACCCTGAAACCTATATGGTACCAGGGGTGATAGGGATCCTGCGGGCCACGGTAATATGAAGGATTCCGGTTCGATACCCTCGAATGCCCGTCATTTACGCCATTGGTGTCATAACCGTTATACCAGTTCCCTCCCCGCATCCCCCTGTAAGGCTTACCGTCAGGCATTATAAAACCGGTAGTTGGCCCTTTCGGATTATCATAAGGACTATAGCTGTAATAGTCCTGGCCGTACCAGTCGTTGATCAGCTCCCATACATTCCCCTGCATATCGTATAAACCATAACCGTTCATACCATCGGAGGTCTGGTAACTTGAAACACTCCCGGGCCAGTTAAAATCAGCTTTCTGTTTAAGGGCTCCGTCGTAAAATCCTACAGGGGTCGATAATGGATAAGAGCCCGTTTCATATGGATCTCCCGAATTGGGCAGATTCGCTTCTGAAACGATCACGGTATTCCCATTTTCATAATTGAGATAAGGATTGAGATGCCCTCCTCTTCCTGCATATTCCCATTCCGCTTCTGTTGGCAGGCGATATCCGTTTTTTGTGAAATCGCATACCCATGTGCTTAGTTCATAACATTCCTGCAGGCCGTTTTGAAGGCTCAGCCAATTGCAAAAGGCTGCAGCCCCAGGCCATAATACACCCACCATGGGATGGTTTGCCCTGAAATCGGCCATGGAAAATACCGTCCCATCATAAGCTATACTGTAATAATAGGCATATTCATGGGTGTAGCATAATGTAACAGTGTCTCCTGCAAGATGAACTTTATTGTTATTAACCTGGATCAATCCCGATAGCAATGCTGCGTTCAGATATGCAAGATATTGCTGGTTTGTGGTTTCAGTTTTTGCCAGGTTGAATGAATCAACCCTGACAAGATGAACCGGCAATTCATCGCTCGGATGATGGGGATCTACAAAACCAAAATGATCCCCCATTTCATATTCGCCTCCAGGTATCTGGACCTCCGTAAAGTTTAAACCGGCATTATCCGTTCCTCCCCTGACAAGTAAAACATTTTCCAGGACCGTCTTCTCACTGTATGAAACAATACCGTAATCGATATTGATATCCCAAGCTTTCAGATCAGTTTGTTTCATGGTAGTGGAAGACCAGTAATTACCCGAAAGACTGTTAGTGAAGTAGGTTTTATCAAATGAAGGTTTTGAAAGCAAAACATCGTTCAGTGACTGAAGCTCCTTTATATTGGGCAGCCTCCAGTCAGTTTTCCCGCCCAAGGAAACCGTCTTGCTGTATGCAAGCGCTTCTTCCCAGCTCATGGTATTCGCGCTCTTTATCTTCTGCCATGTGAGCCCGGTAAAATTGTCTTTGATTGTACCGTCCCCTTTGTCGGTAAAATGAGGCCCCTGGAATACAGTTGTAATAAGATCTCTCACAGCCCTCACATTGAAATATTTCGTTCCACCCGCGCTCATTGTTTCTGATTTCGGATGGGCTCCTATGCCGCCTCCTGCATTAACAACCCAGATCTTTGTCGAATCATCGGCCTCTTTCTCGCTGGTCCACCAATACTGCGCCTGGGTTTGGGTAAAGTAAGCAGTATTCAGTGCCGGATTCAGGTTGTTGTAATTATTGATGCTGAAAAGTTCAATGCCTGTAGGGAGCCTCCAGTCAGAATGCCCTCCCAGGCTGAGGCTGCTGCAATACGAACCTGCATTTTCAAAGATCATCTCACCCCCGTCGGTCTTCTGCCACATCAGCCCTGTATTGTTATCGCTTATCGTGCCATCCCCGTTATCGGTAAACGAAGGGGGGTTAATTAAAAAGTCGGAATCCTCCCCGGGCATTGAAGTGTAGCTTTCGGTCTGGCCTGAATCGGGAAGTTTGAATTTCAGGAGCTTCTGGGCATTTGAAACGGAATGCCATCCGCAGACAATCATGCAAAAAACAATAAGATTACGGCTGAGATTTATCATGGCAGTACTATTTGATACAAATTATTTTCATTGACCTGGTTTCATTGCCCACGGTAATCCTGTAATAATATATTCCACCGCCCGATGGCATCTGCGCCGGGTTCAGGGGTATGGTATATGTTCCTGCCTGCTGGAACTGGTCAGCCAGGGTCAGCAGTTCCCTTCCATACATATCAAAAACACTGAGCTGGATATGACCGGCTTTCGGCAGCATATATCTGATGTTTGTGGCTTCATTGAAGGGGTTGGGATAGTTCTGGTACAGTTCGATAGTGCCTGGTGAACCGGCTGTTTCATTGACTCCCGTTGAAGATGGTTTGAGAGTGTAGGAATATGCCAGCTCCCCGTTTTTGCGGCTTGCTGTTTCTTCATTAGTAAGGTAGGTTCTGATATAATCAACCCTGGCAGTGGAATCTGTCATGGTGACCAGGAGATAACCCCGGCTGGGCATAAGAACTCCATCTACGTAGCCGTACTGGCTGCCTGTAATATTTGTAATATTTTTCGAGGATGGCTGGGGGACTTCCTGGTACACTATCCCGTCAAGTTCCTGCTTTGCATAACAATGGTCATGGCCGTGGAAGAAAATGTTTGCACGGTTCTCAACCATCAGTTCGTGAATTGTTTTTTCCCAGCCTGGACGGAAATTGTCGAATCCCCAGGTAGAGTCATTATTCCTTCCGCCCATTTCAAAAAATCCTGCAAACTCTGTCCCGCCCCGGCCATCATTGCCATTTCCCCCGACCAGCTGGTGGCAGAAAACGAATTTGAATTTTGAAGTACTCGTTGAGATTACCTGCCTGAACCAGTTATATTGAGCCTCCCCGAGCGTCCAACCCCAATCGGGTTTGCTTGTAGTGTACCAGTAAGGGTCAAGGACAATAAACAATGCGTTTCCCCATTCCCATGCATAATAGTTCTGCCGTAGGCCCACATAATTCTCTGAAATGGTGTCTCCGGAATAAAATGAATCGGGTATGGGATTAGGGTAAAACAGTTTCCTGGTATTGGCTGCGAGAACAGGAAGACTATTGGGTGTGCCGTCAAGTTGCCAGCCATTCTCCCCTTCATGATTGCCTATTACCAGGTAAAGCGGAACTGAATTGCAGGTTGCTCCGAGATATGGCCTGTAAAGAAGGTGACGGGCAGTAATATTTGCCTGGGTGGGTAAAGGAAGTTTCTCACTCATGAAAATATCCCCGAGATCGATAAGAAAGTCAGGCTTGGCGAGGAGGATATTCTTCAGGGTCAGGCTATAGGAGGCAGGATTTGAATTGGTATCCAGATGAGGGTCTGCTTCAACGGCAAAACTGAAGGTGCTTCCCGGGAATCTTTGAGTATGAAAGAAATGTTCAGGGCCTTCCAAAAAGGGGCCCGAAGTTCCCGCCTGCCTGTATCTTGTCCTGTAGAAATAGTTATGGTCTGGTAAGAGATTGGTGAAATCTGCCTTTAATGCGGTATCGGCAACCGTGGTATAGGTTTCAGTTTGATTGGTATACCTCCCTGTTGCTGTCCCATACTCCCAGTAAACATCAGCCTTCCGGTCAAAAAGTATACTCATGGTGACAGAAGAATTCGTGGGCCTGCCTAATATTTCGGTGAATGTTTGTCCCGAGCTCATGGCAGAATATGCAGTGAACAATAAAACAGCAAACCAGGTCAATCTCATAGGTGGATCATTTTTTTGGATAGTTTACGATTATCGGCTTTGAGGATATAAAAATACATTCCTCCGGCCACCCGCATCCCGCTGTCATTCGTACCGTCCCAGTAGCGTGAATACTTGCCGCTGCTGCAAAATTCATTGACAAGTGATTTTACCAGGGTGCCCGACAAATCATAGATTAACACACTTGCCCTTGCCGATTCTGCAATTTCGAATTCTATGGTTGTGCCGTATGAAAATGGATTGGGATAATTCTGGTTCAGTTTATCGGCTGGTTCAACAGTCGGCTCATCTTGTATTGCTGTGATATCATCAGGGGTATAGTAATCGGGTGGGGAGCCGGTCATGGTTGGGCCGGGAGTAAGATCATGGCCTGCAAGAGCGGGATGGTTTGCCGTATACCGATAAGCCCTGAAAACACCATTGTAAGTTGGATAATGATCTGTTTTGATTTTCTTTATACCATCCCTTGTCATCGGATTGACATATTCCCATACGAAGGCTGTATCGATTGGAGCAACTTCAAAGAAATGGCCGTCATTCATCGAGCATACGAGCGTATTCCCGTTTGGCAGCCTTTGGGCGCTTGACCCTATCGTGCTGTAAAACGAGGTATTATTCTTGCTTGAATACATCCATACGATCTGCTTCGATACATTCTTCTTCTCCTTCATCAGGTTGGCATCAGGCGAATTCACGATATTGTATCCGGCATCGGGTGGATTAACGAAATGCCCGGTATTGGTGCCAGCGGAGTTCAAATAGGGGTTTATTTCGATTATATAAGATTGGGGGGTCAGTTCGAACAGGTTCTCTGCATTGCTGAAGACCATAAAATGTCCGGCCCCCGGAAGCCCCGGCTTTATCCACTGGATATCATGGGCTCCACCAATTTGTTTATTGCCTGCAGTTGCTTTCTCCCAGTTATCCTCCACCGAAGGGGGATCCCCCTGGTTATATTTTGCAGGATCTCCAAACCTGTATAAAAAGTCACCGGCTGTTGTGGCGGCAAGTGCAATACTGCCTGTTGGATCATTTGCAATAAAGGTATTGCCATGATCAACTACATAGAATTCCCCGTGTACCGAGTTCACGACCAGCAGATCCAGG
>JAPLDN010000198.1 GCA_026391755.1 Bacteroidota bacterium | reverse complement strand
AGGTGCATTTTCTGGTGCTGTTCGTCCCCGACAAAGGCACGTTCTACCCCGAAATTATTCCGCAGAGATATCTTAAAAAGAAGCAGGAACTCACCAATTATGCCTATTACGTCGAACGCTGCAAGTCGGCCGGGGTGAATTTCATTGATTACAACGCCTGGTTCCTGAAGATGAAGGATACTTCAAGGTACATCCTTTACCCCAAGACCGGGATACACTGGAGCACTTACGGATCGACCCTCGCCATCGATTCGATGATGAATTACCTGAGGATTAAATTCGGAATGAATATCCCCAGGCTGGCTGTCGACAGTATTGTTATAAGCAAAAAGGCCAGGTACGAGGATGATGATATCGGCCGTACGCTCAATCTGGTGAAGCCCCTTTCTTATCCTCCCATGGCTTACCCGGCTTTCCATTTTATTGCCGACACCACGAAACCCAAGCCCAGGGCTTTGTTCGTGGGCGACAGTTTCTACTGGCAGCTGTATTACCCGGGGTTTATTGCAAATAATTTCAGCAATAATGAATTCTGGTATTATAACAAAGACGTGTATCCCGAGACCTTCAACGCGCCCAAATCCACCGGCCAGCTTAACTACATACACGAGATCCTGAGCCAGGACCTGGTGGTGCTCATCCAGACCAATGCAGCCTACGGCAATGTGGGCTATGGGTTCGTTCAGCAGGCTTGGCAGGGGCTGAATTCCAGCGGCGACAGGGTGAAGGAGTTCGAGAATAGCATACGCAATACGCCCGAATGGCTTGAGAGCGTAAGGCAGAAAGCGGTAAAGAACAATATTTCGCTGGATGAGCAGATCCACCGTGATGCGGTGTATATGGTTGAACAGGACATCATGAACAGCAAAAAGAAATAATATGGCATTCAGCAGCAGTCTTTTCCTTGTGTATTTCCTGCCGGCTTTCCTGATCGTTTTATTGCTCTGCCCTCAAAAGTTCAGGAATTACTGGATACTGCTTGCTTCTGTTGCTTTCTACGCCTGGGGTGCGCCCATGTTTGTTTTGGTTTTGCTGGCTTCGGTGCTCATTGATTTTTATCTTGTAGGGCGGATGTCGGTTTCCCGGGATGATACACGCCAACTGCTGTTCTGGGTTTCCCTGTTGCTGAACCTTGGGTTGCTGCTTTACTTCAAGTATATGAACTTTTTCATAGAGCAGCTGGATATCTTATTCGGGCATTTCGGCGCCAACCCATCGCCCTGGGTAAAGATAGTGCTGCCACTGGGAATCTCGTTCATCACCTTCCAGAAACTTGCCTATACACTCGATGTATATAAGAGGCAGTTTGCCCCCTTTGAGAAGCTGGAGCATTACGCAATGTATATCCTGATGTTCCCACAGCTATTGTCGGGACCTATTGTGAGGCCCGGACAGATCGCTGCGCAGATCCTGGATCGCCGGGGTAATGAAACCCTCGATGACCGGCTGGCGGGCTTTTTTCGTTTTGCCGTCGGACTGGCGAAGAAAGTGCTGATAGCCGATGTGCTGGGGGAGCAGGTTAACCTGGTCTTTGCCATGGATTCGGCCCAGCTTTCAAGCGGGCTGGCATGGATAGGAGCCATCGCATATACCTTCCAGATCTATTTCGATTTCAGCGGGTATACCGATATGGCTATCGGCATCGCCCGTATGATGGGCTTCAGGCTGCCCGAGAATTTCAACAGTCCGTACGTTTCGGGCTCCATCACCGAATTCTGGAAACGCTGGCATATGACCCTGGGGAGCTGGTTCCGTGATTACGTTTTCCTGCCCCTGGCTTATGCAACTTCGCGCAAGCTGCCCAAAGAAAGATATTTCGGTATACGTGCCGATAAGGTGATCTATCTTATCGCGACTTCGGTTACCTTCCTCCTCTGCGGCTTCTGGCACGGGGCTGCGTGGACTTTTATCCTATGGGGTGTGTACCAGGGGATATTCCTCATCTACGACCGTTTGTTCCTGCTTAAATATTTTAAAAAGGCAGGGCGGATCGCCAGCGTGATCGTGACTTTTTTTATTACCGTCTTCGGATGGGTTATATTCCGCAGCGAAAGCCTGGATTCGTTCAGGTTTTATATACGGCGGATGTTTGCATTCAGGGGAGGGAATAATGATCTCTGGCTCAACCCGAAGTTCTGGACGATACTCATCATCGCAATGATATTTTCATTTATAGGGTTCAGCAAAACGATCGAAAACTGGCAGAACAGGATTTACGACAAGCCCGGGAATGCCCTTATCACAGGCTTTACCATCCTGGGCATGCTGTTGTTTCTATTGTCGCTTTCGGCTGTCACCTCCACGGGCTTCAGCCCGTTTATTTACTTCAGGTTCTAGGGCTTCGTTTCCCCTTCTTATTCTATAATCACTTTCGCGACCCATTTTTTCAGGCCAAAAACGGCTTTGAGGAAATACAGGTTTATTCTATGATCACTTTTGCGACCCATTGTTGTGAGCCGAAAACGGCTTTAAGGAAATACAGGCCCTGGTCCAGGGAGCTTACATTCAGCAATACCCGTCCCGATTCAGGTGAAGCGTTTTTTGATAATACCACGACACCCCTGATATCGCTGAGTTCTATCCTGGCCATTCCCCTGATGTCGACTGGGAAACAAACGTTGATATGATCCCTTGAAGGATTGGGGAATATCTTCAGAACACCAGCACTGCTGCTTCTGATGCCGTTGCTGATCGGGACGCTGATAAAATTTTTGCGTGTAAGGGTTTTAGTGTTTTTATTATCCGAAACCGTGAGGGTGACGTCATATGAACCGCTTTCAGGATAGCTTACAATGGGATTTGCCGCGGTGGAGTTTGATGGAGTTCCCCCGGGGAACTCCCATTTACGGGAAATGATATCCGCATACGAATCATCCAAAAAAGTGATAGTATCGTTGATGCGGGCATTTGTTTTTGTCGCATGAAACAGGGGATACGGCCCGCTTGTATTGATGCTGAAAAAATCCAGGTAACGTTTCATCAGCTCTTTCTGGGTAGTGGGATACAGGCTGTCGGTAAGGCTGCCGAATTCAACCAGTGAACCAATGGTTTTATACCCTGCTTTGTCATAAGTGAACTGCAGGCATGCGGGGCCTGGGTCTGTATTTTCAAAAGCCCTTACTGCGCCATCTGCCGGTTCAAGCTTGTAGATAGCTCCGTTAATATCATTCTCGTACAAGAAATTCATGCCTCCCGTGAAACTCCCTGAACAGCCTTTAGCCCTGTTGTAGAAGAAGGCGGGGACCCTGGCGGAAGTGTATTTGAAGTATGGCAAAACCGGGAGCGGACTCGTCATCGACCATATGGCATTCCCTTCCATATACAGGTTGCCTCCATGATTGAGATAGCTTGCAAACTCAATGCCTTCGGTATGGTTGGGTATATATTCATTGCCGTTTGTCCCGTTCATGAGGAAAGCGGCGCTGTATAGCTCAGGGTTAAACAAGGTGTTGGTGAACATGTCGTACGGTACATGAAGGCTGTCGAGGGCTGTGATCATGGGTTCGAGGGATCTCGAATCGGGCGACAACCTGGCAATGACAATTTTCTTATGCCCCAGGGTCATGCTCAGGGGGAATACGGTTAAAGGGACGTTGCTTCCGCTGAGGCGGATGTTCAGGATTACGGCATTATCGGTATTTACCGAACGTGATGCCCTCACGAGGAAGCGGTATTTCTGGTTCCCGGGCGGAGGGCATTGGGCTATCTGAACCGACGAAGCCGAGAGTATGCTGATCATAGTATCGGCCGGCAGCAGGCTCATAGTCAGGTTTTCGCCACTTACATGACCGTTGTTGAACAGGCTTATCTCCATTTCGGCAACTTCGCCGGGATCGAGCTGGTGGTTGTCGCCATCGATGATTGCAGGTTCTCCTATGGCCATATCCGGGGCCATGACAGGGAGAATAAAATCCCGGGTCCAATGCTTTGTTCCTGTGGCCAGCTGAATGGTGAAACTAACCGAATGCTGGTCGGGAATGAAACCTGCCAGTCGGAAAATAAATGCATTGTCGAACTGCAGGGAGCTCCCGGCCGTAAGCTGTGAGATGTTAAGTGTGCTATCCTGGAAATGGATTGCCTTATCGGAACAAACAAGCCTGATACTCAGATCCTGCATGTCCTGCAGTGTTTTATTGCTGATAGAAAGATTTAGCGAAACAGGCACATCATACCTGAGATTTCCATCCCAGCCGGCAGCGTATGAAAACGACAGTCCGAGCCCGTTGGAGATTTGAAATGTTTTGTTGTCAAACTCATGGGAAATATCTTCAACCCTTACATTTACTGAATATATTTTTGTAGAATCGAGGCCCGTGGCCGAAAGCAACCCACTTTGATTAATCCTGAATTTCTCATTCGCCAGCATAGGCTGATACAGGTATGATTTACCCTGCAGCGAACCCCTGTCGTTCAGGCTTGCAATATTATATGAGATCCCGTCACCACACGACCAGCCAGTATACACAGGTATTGAAACCGATTCATTGGTCATGCCACCGTAACGAACCTCATATTGTCCGCCGGGATAGAGGATAAGCTCTATATTGTTATCGGCCTGGCTGCCTTTTTCATTAACACGTAAAAACCAGCGTAAGACAGCCTTATTGGGAGACAGGGAAACGCATACACTGTCAACAGGGTTGATCCCGGAAAAGTAGCCACGGGAAAAAGCAGGGAAAATTCCGGCAACGGTTTTTAACATGATGGCATCATCGATCGTAAACAGGTATGGAATGGCCCTGTCTTCAAATGAAACAAGACCCAGGGTGTTCACCCAGACCGAATCGTATTCTTTCCCTGCAAACGGAAAGCTGAAGGGAAGGGCATAAGGGCGGTATGGTTTTAACTGGGGAGGCAATGCCATAAACAAACCCGGGTAATATTTGAACACCGAATCATTAATGATCCTGCTGAAATCCTGGTTTAATGACCATTTCAACGGACTGATCCCTCCACTCGATTGCAAAGCCTGCTGGTATGGCTGATTCGCATTGAACGGGGGAACATCGGTTGTGGTAATCTGTACTTTATTGAAAGTTGGGTTCGCCAGGACTGAGGTGTAAGTAACTCCATCCTTAATGCATGTTATATTATTTTGAGGACATGTATAAACTGTTGTCCCGTTTGAATAGTTTAGGAAAGAAAGATGAAGTATTTCGCCTTCAATATTCATCAGGGAGTCCCTGTTTTCGACTATAAGGAAGAAACGTGCATACCGGCCTGGTTCGGTATAACTCAGCAGGGGGCTCACATCCAGGCCGAGTTCAAGAGTATCGGAACCCGGAATGGTGTCGGAGCCCTGCATTTTGCGGAAATTACCCTGGAAGTTAAAAATTGGAAAATCCATACTATGTTCAGGGATCATGAGGGAAGTGTCGGCAGCTACTCCCGCCCTTATGCTGAAATGGTTACGGCATATTGTGCGGAATGAAACCTTCATGGTTAATTTTGGCTGATAGTCTGCAAGGGGTTGCATGATAATCACATTGCCGTTTTCAATCCCGCCTGCACCATAGGGTAAGGCCATTGCACTATATAATGCGTAGTAAAACCCATGGTCGCTTCCCCACCAATCCCCGTAACTGTTGGCGATCCTGAAACCGCCTATCTCCCAGTCATGGATATCAACTTTTCCATCGCCGTTAATGTCGATATTATTCGTGTACTTCCCGTCGTTATTTAGATCATAGCGAATGGAATCATTATACCCGATAACGGTTCCACCGTGGTTTGCAAACCAGTTAAAAGCGACCATGACCGGTTTATCAGCTTCGGGCGTTCCCTGGGGAAGAGTCCTAAAATCCGGTCCGTTAGGCGCTTCGGCAGAATAGAGCGCCACACCTCCTATAGGAGAGCCTTCCAGGTGGTCGTATAGGTAGTGCTTAAGCGTATTTTGTCCTTCTTCGGTATTCATGGGGATAGTGTACATACTTCCCAGGCGGTTATGCATACCGTTATAATATTTTTCATAGCCCGATGGCCATCCCCAGGCTTCCATCGCCCAATTTGAACCGTAATCGGCTTCTGTCATCTGGCCCTGCGACTTTAAGACGTCGAGGCTGTAAAAGAAACTGACCCCATTCCCCCATTCAGCATTATTAAAAAAATTATAGGTATAATGGGAGGGATAGCTGTTCTCCGTAAGCTTCCCGTCGAAGCCCCTGAGGCGGTTGAGCTCATAAGCGAATACGTAGGAAACGCTATGGTGCTGCTGGCAGGAAGCGTAGGTGTTCTGTGAGGTGATGCCGCAAAAGCAGGCGTTGGATGAGTTATCGACCACGGCCGGTAGAACGGTTTTCAGGCATTGTTCAGGAAGCTTCAGTACCGGGATTTCGTTCATCCTGTTCCCATCGTACCCAATGAAAGCAGATGGCTGGGGCGGGAGTAAGCGGGAAGCGGCATCCTGTCCCCGGCTTTCCGGCAGTGACGACATCCCCAGGGAAAATACTATTATCAATTTCAGCATCTTCATTTTCAGCGAATCAGAGTAAAAGTCCCGACAATTTTATTGCTTACCCCGGGCGAGCTCGCCAGTTCGTAGGAGACTATGTAGGAATAGACGCCCAGGGGACAATCACTTCCTTTGCATCTTCCGTCCCATCCGGTTTCCTGGTCGTTAGTTGTGAAGACCATCTGTCCCCATCGGTCGTAAACGGTAAGTTTGAATGAATAAAGGACAGGTCCGATAGGATGGAAAGTATCGTTAAGACCGTCACCGTTGGGCGTGAAAGCCCCCGGGAAATATATTTCATTAGAGCAGTCATGAACAAAGGAAGTATCCCGGACTGCACAGCCATCACGGCTTACCCTCACCCAGTAAACCCCTGGTTCCGTCACTGTAAAAAGAGAATCCCTGGATCCGTCCTTCCATTCGTAGGTGGCGCCTGTGACTGTCGCATGAAGAATAACGGAAGATTTTGAACATACGGTTGTGTCGTGGGTGAGATTGACATTTATGGCGGGTTTCATTGTAATATTCACCGTATCGGCGCCGGCACAGTTGTTGGAGTCGAGAGTTTGTACCCGGTAATTGCCTGCCGTATTTATTAGCAGTGTTGGAGTGGTGTCGCCTGTGCTCCAGTGAATTGTTTTGAAACCGGTTCCCGGCATCAGCAAATAAGTCTGCCCCTGGCAGATGGCCGTATCGGGTTTTATTTTTGTGGGATGATAGGGATACACGCTCAGCTTTACCGTATCGCCTCCCCAGCAGCCAAATTTTTTAATCTGAACACTATATGTTCCTGAGGTTGTTATGTTAATGGTCCGGGTTGTTTTCCCGGTAGACCAGATGATACTGTCACAACCTGATCCTGCATCCAGGGTTGCACTGGCTCCGGCACAAATTGTGCGGTCGGGGCCCAGGTTGAGGGGTGGCTTGTCAACCACTACAATATGTTTGCAGATGTTCTGCTGATCGGGCATTCCTTCGTTCACGGTAAGCCGTACATTATATATCCCTGCCGTATCGTAACTGAAAAGTGGAGGATCATAGAGTGTGGATGAGGGAATGGAAGAATTCGTGCAGGTGACAAAGCTCAGGCGTGATATTGAAGTCGAGGTCTGGTTGCAGAGAAAAGTATATACTGTATCCCTCACGCGTGTGATCTCCGAAAATTGCTGCGGCTTATTAAGATTCCCTATATTTCCCAGGCTTGCTGTTGATGCCGGGCCTGTTATCCCCTGGGGCATCAGTAAACGGAAAAGGATATTCCCGCTGTTCACGAATCTTGACATAAAACCTGTTGTTTGCTGGCAATCCCTGATAAGCATTATACCCATGGCATCGGACCCGCATACTTTTCCAAGATTTGTCCATACTGGTGTATTCAGGATGGAGGTTCCGAAGTCGCCCCGGCTTAGAGAGCTGTTTTCGGAATTGACGATAAAACAGTAATAATCACTTCCCTCCTGGATGAGGCATAAGGGGCCGGGATGGCTGAAGGGGAAGCCGTTGGTGATGTCGGTAACCGAGGGGGTATTTGAAAGGTTTGTGCCGAATTCAAAACGAAAAACCCTGTTCCCTACAGAACTGCTTGCAATCCCATACCAACGCTGGTCGCTTTCCTGTACAATGAACAAACCATGAAGGCTGAATGCACCTCCCATACCCACCTCTACAAGGGCTGGATAGTTTGCTAATGAATTGCCGAAATCCATTCGTACAAGGATATCATCTGCCGCAAGAAACCCGTACCATAATCCATTATCATTTTTAACCTGTATCCCCTGCGAACTGTCGGTTTTTACATAAGGAAGGGAAATAAGGTCTCCTGAAACCGGGTCATTCCTGAAGCTTTGTCCGTGATAGAAGCGTGTAACAGCCTTATTAAAATGGTTAGACACGAAGCTGTAACATTTTTGACCGTCCTGTGCAAGGGTGATGTAAGCTGGTCCGCCCAGTTTGCCGGCGGTATTCAACATTTCAGAGCCAAGGGGATCTGCCGCCGTGTTCCCCGAGCAGAAACTCCAGTAAAACGTGGAACCCCCGGTTGTAAGGTTGGTGATCTTTATATCCCTGTTCACGCAGATCGTGTCGGGCATGGTGAAATCTGCAACCACCTGGCAGTGAAGTTGCAAACCGGCGAGAAGGAGGAGAATAACTATTAAAAAATTAATTTTCATTTGTTTTTATTTCATGACAGATGTTACGGCTCCCGGCTCCCGGCTCCCGGTTTACCAGTCCCCCATCCCCGACAGGGGCTTTTGCGGAATATTCGAAACATCAAAATGCAAAAAAGCGAAAAGCGACTGGAACCCCAGTATGATCGGGAGCCCGGCCAGGATCACGGTACCGGCGGTTGCAGGGTGGGAAGTGATAATACTCTCCGACCATTTATACGTCCCGAAAATAACCCCAAACACTATAAACACAAACGCCAGTATCAGTTCGAGAGAACCTATGTTGAAATCGCGCAGGTAATAATTATAAAAGATCCTTTTGAACATGCGGTTAATATACTTGAACGGAAACTGTAAGACAACCCGGTGAACCCTAAGGTTGCTTTGCTCATCCCCGTAAAGTGCACGCATCGGCATCTCGGCAACTACGGCCCGTATGGTATTAAGGCGGAATAACATATCGCTCTCAAAAAAGAAGCGCTTGTCGATACGCTCAAGTGGCAGGTTTTCCAGGGCGTTGCAATGAATAGCAGTGAAGCCGTTGCTTGGATCCATGATGTTCCAGTAACCGCTGGAGGCTTTGTTCATGAACGACACCCCTGAATTCCCGAGTTTACGAAGGAAAGGCATCTGGCGAAGGAAAGCCAGGTCGTAAAAACGGTTCCCTTTTACATAATCGGCCTGGTTCAGGCGTAATGGTTCGATGAGCTTTGGGATGAGTGAAGAGTCCATCTGCCCATCCCCGTCGAGCTTTACAATAATCCTCGCTTTATCGGCCAGGGCCTGTTTATAGCCCGTGATAGTGGCACCCCCCACGCCCTGGTTTTTCGTATGGTACAATACTCTTACGCGGGCATCGGTACAATTTTCTTTGACAAAATCGCCTGAATGCTGGGGACAAAAGTCATCAACCACATAAATACGGTTCACCTCCGGACCAATGCCGGCGATGACCTTCAGTATGTGGGCCTTTACCTTATAACTGGGAATTACGACTGCAACCATGATTTATACTTTATTTTGTTTTTAATCCTTCCCGGTCAATTCCCTGCCCCTCTGGGGCGGAACCCGGGTCCAAGGCTCAGCCCTGGGGTTAATTACCAATTTAATCCTTCCCTCCGGCTAAAATATCAATAATAAGGTCATCAACAATAAGATCTGATTTCCCCCTGTGCCAGATGTATACTTTAATAATGTCATCCTTCGATTTTATATCCGGGAGGTCGGCATTCAGCAATACCTTGTTCCATTTCCCTTTTTCGAAACCCGATTTCTCCAGATAAACGGCTTTATAACCGTAACTTCCTTTGCTGTTTTCAAGCGAAATAACCAAAGCAGCAGGGTTATCAGTAAAAGCGACAGCCGAGAATAACTGGACACTGGCTTTAACACGGATCTTCCCGTCCAGTGAAGGCAGCTCGCTGCATTTAAGCGCCAGTCCCGGGCTGAACTCCGTTTTGCTGTCCATGACAAAGGCCTGTTTCCCTGAAGCCGCATTACGGCTGGTGAGACGGGCGTCGACATCCGCAGAACCGGATTCAAAATCAAAAATTTTTCTTATTACGGGTGTAAATTTCTTGTCTTCCGCGTCAAGAAAGGACTGTGTGAGAAAATAATTATCGAATTCATTGGCCACCGGGTTTTTCCTGAACACATACACTTCATAAGGATGATCGCCGAGCGTAAAGATCTCAGCACTAGGCCTGAACAGCTTGATAAGCCTCATATACGGATCGCGCATTACGGTATCGAGGGGTATTTTGCATTCGTTGGGACCAAAATGGGAATCCCAGATATAAACCGCTCCCATTTCGATGTCCTTGACCGAGGAGGGTTTCCAGAGCTGCATGCTTTTTT
>JAPLDN010000101.1 GCA_026391755.1 Bacteroidota bacterium | reverse complement strand
TACGGGTTGGTAGTTCAATAAGTGCAAAATCGTCTTTAACTTTCCTGTTGCTGTGCCCTAATTTAACTGCCAGGTAAATGGATTTATCAACCAGGGAAGAAATTTCCCTCAGGCTGCTGATCATGATAGGGAAGAGGCCTACCCGCACCTGTTCCTGGAAGTATTTTTTCACGAAACGGCCCTGCTCTTCGTTGAGCTGGGTTTCGTCAATGATGAAAATCCCATGAGATTTTAGCTCTCCTACAATTTCCTCATAAACCGACATGAATTCTTTTTCCTGCACCTGCACTATCTCCAGGATCTCTTTCAGTACTTTTTTCGGATTGACAACAGTGTCGTATGGCAGGCTTTTAACCTTGAGCATACGATTCAATGTTGCAACACGAACGCGAAAGAATTCATCCCTGTTATTTGAAAAAATGCCGAGGAATTTCAGACGCTCGAGAAGGGGGTTGTTTTTATCGGCTGCCTCCTGGAGTACCCTGCCGTTGAAGTGCAACCAGCTTATCTCCCGGTTTAATATAGGTAATTTGGATTTTACAGCCATTTATTCTGATCCCGGTCGGGTTGTTTGAAGGCGTTTTGGAGTAAGATAAAATTTTAATTCTGATCTGGAAGCAGGGACTTCCTCCCAATTCCCGGTCTGAAATGTAATACACACCACGGCAGAAGTCGGCATATCGTCAATTCCGGGGTGAAGGAAGAGGTTGGCCATCTGGGTGATCAAAGGGTTATGGCCAATGATCATCAGTGAATCAACAGCATTTGAAGTCCCGTAGATCAGGTCAAGGAGCCTGTCATATGGTCCGTCGTAGATCTTCCGGTCTTTTAGGATTTGTTTAACAGGGTACTCCATGCAGGCAGCCAGAATCCTGGCTGTTTCATAAGCCCTGACAGCCTGGCTGGATATCATCAGATCAATTTTTACTCCCTCCTTTATAAGATAGTCTGCAACCAGTTTGGTTTTAATCACTCCCTTGGGCAGAAGGGGGCGCTGGTCATCGGCAAGTCCGGCTGTGTCCCAGGATGATTTGGCATGGCGGACAAGGTATAGGGTTTTCATGATCTGTTTGTGCTTATCAGTATGCAAACAAAGGATATTCAGCCATCATCTCGTTGACCTTTTTCCTGACTTTCAGGATGAGATCCTGGTTCTCAATTTCACTGATCACCTCGTCTATCATATCAACAATGACAGGCATGTGTTTTTCTTTCAGGCCTCTTGTGGTAATTGCAGGTGTCCCTACCCTCAGGCCGGAAGTCTGGAAGGGTGATCGGCTGTCGAAAGGAACCATGTTCTTATTCACAGTGATGTCGGCCTGGACCAGGGTGTTTTCGACCTGTTTCCCGCTGATGGCAGGGAATTTCTTTCTGAGATCAATCAGCATCAGGTGGTTGTCGGTTCCACCCGAAATGACATGATACCCCTTGTCAACAAAGGCTTTTGCCATAATGGTGGCATTTTTCTTCACCTGGATAACGTAATCCATGTATTCATCAGAAAGTGCTTCGTAAAACGATACAGCCTTTGAAGCGATCACATGTTCAAGTGGCCCGCCCTGGACTCCGGGGAAAACGGCCGAATCGAGCAGTTGGGAAAACATTTTCACATCGCCTTTCGGGGTAGTAAGGCCCCATGGGTTAGGGAAATCCTTGCCCATCAGGATCATACCTCCACGCGGCCCCCTAAGGGTCTTGTGTGTGGTTGTGGTTACAACATGGCACCATGGCATAGGGTCGTTGAGCAAGCCTCTTGCAATAAGCCCGGCAGGATGAGCAATATCGGCCATCAGGAGCGCCCCGATTTTATCGGCGATCTCACGCATTCGTTTATAATTCCAGTCACGGGAATAGGCAGAAGCGCCGGCTATTATGAGTTTTGGCCTGACCTGCAGGGCCTGGGCCTCCATTTTATCGTAATCGATAACCCCTGTGCTCTGTTCAACCTGGTAACCAACAGCTTTGTAGAAAATGCCGGAAGAGTTTACCGGGGAGCCGTGCGAAAGATGGCCTCCATGAGCAAGGTCAAGACCCATAAAGGTATCTCCCGGTTTTAAAATTGTCATAAGAACCGCCATATTGGCCTGGGCCCCCGAATGTGGCTGAACATTCGCCCATTCGGCATTGAACAACGTTTTTGCCCTGTCGATGGCAAGCTGTTCCGATAAGTCAACGTTCTGGCAGCCACCGTAATATCTTTTTCCGGGATAACCCTCGGCATATTTGTTGGTAAGGCATGATCCCATAGCCTTCAGCACCTGGTCGCTGACGAAATTTTCGGATGCGATAAGTTCAATCCCGCTGCTCTGGCGGTGAAGCTCCTTTTTAATAATGTTAAAAAGTGCAGTATCTTTTTTCATATTGAAAATTTTTAAAAACCGGAAACGTTATGAATTAGCAGTGAACTACAAAAGTATTAATTTTCCGTCAAATTGTTGATCTTTGCATCTGACATCTGATTTCTGACATCACAATTCATCCTGGCTGTTCCGGCGATATGCAAAAAATCACTCTTATTCTGCTCATCCTGCTCTTCCCGCTCTGTTCATTTTCACAGCTGAGTGCGGGTGTTGATGTTACGATCAACCCCGGGGTCCCTGTCACATTGACAGCTACTTACGGTATGGAAGGTATACCTGTAAATTTCCTGGATGAGAATGGGGTTGAACCACGCGATCTGACTGGTTTCCCGATCGGTTTCAATTTCTCTTTTTTCGGAACAAGTTACTCGAATTTCTGGATTGGAGCCAATGGATGGATAAGTTTCAGCCCGAACACTACTTCTCATGACTGGAGTAAGGCTTTTACGGTGCCAAACTCTACAAGTATTTCTGACATCCCAACAAACTGTATCTTCGGCCCTTTTGTCGATTTAGATCCAACCCTGCCCGGGGCTCCCTTTGTTTTCTACCGGACTATTGGCCAGTCACCCAACCAAAGCCTTATTGTGATGTGGTGTAATTGCCCGATGTTTGAATGCCCTGATGTAACTGCAACATTCCAGATAATTCTTCATGAGGGAGACGACATTATTGATGATCAGATCATGATCAAGCCAAAATGCGCAATTTACAGTTACAGCAATAGTATTACTCTTGGTGTCCAGCACATGAAAAATGGAATTAATGTAGGAAAAGGAATACAGAATTATAATCCTGCAGATTGGAACGGAGCACAAATGGCCTGGGAATATACATATGACCCTGCAGTCGAAAACTATAATTATTCCAGCCCTACGTATAACCTGATGCCACTTACTCCCGGTGACAAGATCATTTACAACTGGTATGAACAATGGTCCACTGGGGATACCTGGATTGGTGAAGGCAAATCCATTGTTGTAACACCTATTGAAACCACTAATTACAGAGTTGAAGCCCAGGTTTGCTCAGGAGATCAGTTCAACAGTCTGGTTACAGTTAACGTTCACCCCATCATACCCACTGCTTTCAACCCTGACAGCAAGATAGAGGAAAACAAAAAATTCAAAATTCTTGGGATCCCTTCTGAGAACATCACCGAGTTTAACCTTCAGATTTTTGACCGCTGGGGCCAGGTTGTTTTTGAAACAACAGATATAACTGAAGGCTGGGATGGTACGTATAAAGGCCAACCTTGTCCCTCCGAAGTATACAACTGGATAATCTTTTATCAGACCTCAAAAAAAACCAGGGTCTCCAACAAAGGGCAGGTTACGGTTATCCGCTAACCGGATTTCCGAAAACGTATGTTAGCAATGAGGTAATCTGTTCTTTATTGAATGGTTTAGCCAGGTAATGATCGGCCCCCTTTTTCAGAATTGCTTCCTTCTCCTGCTGCAGCGTGTATCCTGTTACAGCAATTATAGGAGTTGAAAAATATTCAGGTTTCTGCCTGATCAGTTCAATGGCCTCACCTCCATCCATACCCGGTCCGAGGTTAATATCCATCAGTATGCAGTCATATTTGTTTCTGCCTGCCAGCTCAATAGCCGACAATCCTTCCTTGGCAACATCAAGCCTGTATTCTTTTTTAAGAAAAAGTTTCACAAGGTCAATATTCGCATCATTATCTTCGACCAGCAGGAGAAGGGGGGATTCAGCACTTAAAACTTTTGCGGCTGCAGGTTCAATGGTTTTTCCGGCGATGATTTCTTTGTTGTCATTGCTTGCCATTCCGACAGGTATAAACAGCGTGAAGGTCGATCCTATCCCAACCTCGCTCTCAACGTTCAGCCGGCAGCCGAGAAGATGAATACTCTTTCTCGTAATTGCAAGGCCAAGACCGCTTCCTTCGTAAGGCCGGTTATATCCTTCACTGGCTTGCCTGAACTCCTCGAATATCATTTCACGTTTTTCATCGGGAATGCCAATACCTGTATCCCTGATGCTGATCATTGTATCTCCTGATGAGTTTGCCCCTTGTTTAAGCAAAACAGTAATCTCGCCGGTATTT
>JAPLDN010000331.1 GCA_026391755.1 Bacteroidota bacterium | reverse complement strand
TCTATGCCGTGTTGAATATCCTGTTCAATATCCTGTCGACGCTTTTCTCGCTGGTATCATTCACCTTGTTTATCCCTGTCCTGAATATGCTGTTTCAGAAGGTGAAGGTACACCCTGTGGCTCCTGCTCTGGACCTATCACAAGCCCATTCTTTCGGCGAGCTTACAAAAATGATTTCATTTGCGTCTTTGCAGGATAATTTCAACTATTTTTTCGGATCGATGATCCTGGAGCATGGCGAAAAACAGATGCTGTTATATATCAGCATCACTATCGTCGTGCTGTTCTTCCTTAGAAATGTATTCCGTTACCTGGCTATGTTTTTCCTGGCGACGGTAAGGAATGGAGTGGTCAGGGACATCCGCAGCCAGCTGTATTATAAAGCACTTATACTGCCCCTGGGATATTACAACGAACAACGTAAGGGGGATATCATCTCCCGCATGACCACCGATGTGCAGGAAGTGGAATGGTCAATCATGAGTTCCCTCGAAATGTTCTTCCGTGACCCGATCGCAATACTGGCTTATATGGCGGTATTGTTTGCAATCAGCCCGAAACTGACCATTTTCATACTCATACTCCTTCCTTTATCGGGGCTGATCATCGGCCAGATAGGCAAAAGCCTCAAAAGGACTTCCGACAAAGGGCAAAGGCAAATGGGGATACTCCTTTCCATTATTGAAGAAACTCTTTCAGGTCTGAGGATCATTAAAGCGTTCACTGCCATCGATTTTGCTGACAAGCGGTTTCAGCAGACCAACAATCATTTTTTCAGGCTGATGGTCAGGCTGTATCGCAAACGGGACCTTGCATCACCTCTCAGCGAGTTCCTTGGTGCTGTTGTGATCAGCATTGTGCTCTGGTTTGGAGGCCAGCTTGTGTTTACACCCGGGAACCTCCTCGATGCAGCTACCTTCCTTACCTACATGGTCATTTTCTCACAGATTATTAACCCGGCAAAAACAATTACCCAGGCATGGTACAGCCTTCAGAAAGGGGCAGCCTCCCTCGACAGGATACAGCAGGTGTTGAACGAACCTGAGCTTATTGAGGAGAAACCCGATGCCATCGCAAAGAAGAGCTTCGAAAAGGAAATAGAATTCAGCAATGTGAGCTTTGCATATGTGCAGGAAGAAGTTTTAAAAAGCATACGGCTGACTATACCGAAAGGCCAAACTATTGCGCTGGTTGGCACCTCGGGAGGAGGAAAATCCACCATGGTCGACCTCCTGCCAAGATTTTATGACTGCAAAAAAGGTGAGATCCTGATCGATGGGGTTCCGATCCAGGATATGGTTATCAATGACCTCAGGGGGCTTATGGGAATTGTTTCCCAGGAAACCATCCTCTTTAATGATACCGTTTTCAATAACATCGCTTTCGGGATGGAGACCGCCAGCGAGGAGGCTGTAATAGCGGCTGCAAAAGTTGCCAACGCTCATGAATTCATTGAGAATATGCCCTTTGGTTACCAGACGAATATAGGGGACAGGGGAGTGAAACTCTCGGGCGGACAGAAGCAAAGGCTTAGTATTGCCAGGGCTGTGCTCAAGAATCCGCCTATTATGATCCTCGACGAAGCAACATCCGCCCTCGATACCGAAAGTGAAAGACTGGTGCAACAGGCCCTTGAAAACCTCATGAAGAACCGCACTTCCATTGTTATTGCCCACCGCCTTTCAACCATTCAGTTTGCCGACGAGATCATTGTCCTGCAGTCGGGTGAGATCGTCGAAAGAGGAACCCATGCCGAATTGCTTGAACGTAATGGTATTTACAGAAAATTATCAGATCTTCAGTCTTTCGTTTAATACGTAATGGGAAGATATTACCAATCTATGATCCTGCCAAAAGCACTCTGTATTTCAGTTATTCTGGTTTTGCTCCTTTCCGGAGCCTCCTGTAGTAAAAGTTCATATTATTACCGTGATAAGGAAACCAAAACCAGGAACTGTGCCCAGCCGGCCACCACGTCACACAAATACAAGAAATAAGATCATACCTCAGCCATCCTGAGCAGGATAGCTTCAAGTTTTTTCTTGATCAGCTTGGTGCGGCAGCTGTAATCATTGACTATAATTGAAAAGATAAGCTCGCGCCCGGAAACGCTTTTCACATATCCTGCAAAGCTAGCCCGGCGATCGGAAGGGATTCGTAAAAGGGAAGAAAATATTTCGACTGGGTCATGATAAACAAGGCATCAACCAGTTGCTTGGGGGATATGGCATTGTTCCTCGATAAACCGTTCCCGTCTTCAAAATACATACCTCGTGTGTCCAGGCCCTTGGCCTTCCAGAACTCAAGGATGGCCTGTACCCCGGCATCCTTCGTATTATGGTTGTATATTTTGCCACCGATACGCCGAAGGATTTTTGAAGACCTCCAATTTATACTGTGCTCGTTGGTTACTGTGACTTCAGGGATAATAGCGGGCCCGAAGATTTCCAGTGCCGGGGCCGTAACAAATAACTTAAGCGTGGAAGCCGGCATCATCGGTTTGGTTTGCTCACATTCTGCAATGACCGTCTTTTTGCTTTCTTTGGTAATGTCTATGATAAAATACCCAAGCGTAGCGTTTTTAAGGCAACCATCGGCCTTTAACTCTTCCAGGTCGGAAAGAAGCTGGCTGAAACGTTTTGCCTCAACACTGGTCAGCACAGGAACATCCTGGACTTTTTTTTCAGCTTTTTTACCCTCCTGCCTGCAGGAAACGGTAAAAAGCAAAAAAAATCCCAGGAGAAGTGGATAAAATTTTGGAGACATCCGGATGAATTGGTAACAGGGCACAAAGATCGTAAAAATTGCTTTGCCCTAAGTGAAGGTTGATAAATTTATTTTACCTGTTAACTCGTTCACAATGAAAATTATAGATTACAGCTGCATAGTTTTGCTGGTGAATGATTT
The DNA here is from genome assembly GCA_026391755.1 of Bacteroidota bacterium. Lineage (GTDB taxonomy): Bacteria > Bacteroidota > Bacteroidia > Bacteroidales > FEN-979 > CAIRDP01. Next base: position 543 of record JAPLDN010000331.1, on the reverse strand, counting down.
TTAGTCGTAATTTTGCATTTTGGAGTCAGATTAATTATTTGCAAATGATAAAAAAAGTACTTGTTGCCAACCGTGGTGAAATAGCTGTACGGGTTATGCGTTCATGCCGGGAAATGGGTATCCGGTCGGTGGCTGTTTTTTCCGATGCTGACCGCAATGCGATGCATGTGCGGTATGCCGATGAAGCTTATAATATCGGACCAGCTCCCTCACGCGAAAGCTATCTGAATATCGAAGCAATAATCCTGGCTGCAAAAACCTCCGGTGCCGATGCAATTCATCCGGGATACGGTTTCCTTTCCGAGAATGCTGCATTTGCAGCACGATGCCAGGATGAAGGGATCATCTTTGTTGGCCCTGACCCTTATGCCATCACGACCATGGGCGATAAGATTATTGCCCGCCAGACCATGATCGCGGCCGGAGTCCCGGTAGTTCCGGGTACCACCGAGAAGATCAATGATGAAGAGAAAGCTCTTGAGGTTGTTAATGAGATAGGTCTTCCTGTCATGATCAAAGCCACCGCCGGAGGGGGCGGGAAAG
>JAPLDN010000229.1 GCA_026391755.1 Bacteroidota bacterium | reverse complement strand
ACCTCGAAGGCGTATTCACACCGGAAGTGTGGATTAATGTAGCCGAAAAAACCGGCATCCCTGAACTCCGCCGTACCACCCGCGATGAACCTGATTACGAAAAATTGATGAGATGGAGGATCAGGATCCTTGAGGAACATGGGTTAAAACTTAATGACATCCAGGACGTTATAGCACAGATAGAGCCATTGCCAGGAGCCCTGGAATTCATTCAGTGGGTCAAGGAAAGAACACAGCTTATCATAGTTTCCGACACATTTATCCAGTTTGCCGAACCCCTGATAAAAAAGCTGGGCAGGCCCACCTTATTCTGCCATTCCCTTGTCACCGACGAGACCAACCGCATAGTGGATTTTAAAATGCGGCAGCCAGACCCTAAACGCAGGACTGTAGAGGCCTTGCAGGGACTGAGGTACCAGGTTATCGCCATGGGTGATTCCTATAATGACGTTTCAATGCTAAGGCAGGCAGAGGAAGGTATACTCTTCCGCCCTCCCCAGAATGTGATCAATGAATATCCCCATTTCCCTGTTACCTATGACTATGAGGAGGTAAAGGCAATAATGTCGAGATTTATTGGCTAAGGGAAATCACAATAATTCGGTTTTAAATCATTCCAGGCACAGGTTCCGGGTTCGGAATTATTCTTTCCTGAATTAGAAGGACCTTTGTAACTTTGAAAAAATTTTCCGGCATTATGAAAAAGACTAACGATCCTTCAACCCGTATTTTCGACCTGCTTCAGTTCGGTGAATACGGCGACGTGAATCCTTCTATTACGGATTCAGCTACCTACACCTTCATGCAGGCCATAACCATGAGCGAAACATTCGCCGGCCAGCAGGAAGGCTGCTACCTATACTCCCGCCATTGGAATCCAACGAACAAGTACCTTGCTGATGCCCTTGCAGCGCTGGAAGGAACAGAATCGGCCTGGGTCACCGCTTCCGGAATGGCGGCTATCACCTGCGCGATCTTCCAACTGGTAAAAAGCGGAGACCATATCATCTGCTCGATGACAGTCTACGGGGGAACCTTTGCTTTTTTGAACAACTACCTTAAAAAATTCAATATAGACGTAACTTTTGTCGACATCACCAGGCTGGATCAGGTGCGCGATGCCATCCGCCCTGCCACCCGGATCATTTATACCGAAACCATGACGAACCCTTTGCTCCAGATCAGCGATATCCCCGAGCTGGCAAAGATCGCTAATGAACACGGGATCAAGCTGATGGTTGATAATACCTTCACTCCCATGATAGTAGCCCCTGCCCAGCATGGAGCCCATATCGTGGTTCACAGCATGACCAAATTCATCAACGGGAAGAATGATTGTGTGGCCGGGGCTATCTGCGGTGATAAGGAATTTATTGATGCACTCTGCGATGTGAACAGCGGCACGGCCATGCTGCTTGGCCCTTCGCTGGAACCCCTCCGTTCTTCCAGCATCCTGAAAAACCTTCATACACTGCATATCCGGATGAAACAGCACAGTAAAAATGCCTCCTACCTGGCCGGTAAGTTTAAAGAAAACGGCACGAAGATTATTTACCCTGGTCACCCTGAGCACAAGGGATATGAAGTCCTCAAAAAGATCATGAACCCGGAATTCGGCTTCGGAGCTATGATTGCAATCGATATGGAAACGGCAGTGCGTGCTTCCAGGCTTATGGAGGCTATGGAACTCGAAGGCGTGGGATATCTTGCCGTGAGCCTGGGCTATTTTAAAACCCTGTTCAGTAATTCGGGTAAGAGCACTTCTTCGGAAGTACCTGAAGATATCCAGAGAGAAATGGGCTTATCGGAAGGCCTGATCAGGTTTTCGGTTGGCCTCGACAACGATATCGAACGCAGCTGGGAAAAGATCAAGCATTGTCTCGACCAGATGAAATAACTACCCTATACAGGTACTCACAAGGTTCCTGTCGCCGAATGCATCATCGATTCGTGTTACTGTAGGCCAGTATTTGTCGTCACCAGACCATGGCATAGGATATGCCGCCTTCTGACGGGAGTAGGGCAGGGTCCATTCATCGGCCGAAACCATGGCCGCGGTATGAGGCGCCTTCATGATCACGTTCACAATTTTATCTGCTTTGCCCGAGGCAACCTCGTCAATTTCGCCTTTAATGGAAATCATTGCTTCTATAAAGCGGTTCAGCTCGTAATAAGGTTCGCTCTCGGTGGGCTCAACCATCAGGGTGCCATGTACGGGAAAAGCCACAGTCGGGGCATGGAACCCATAATCCATAAGCCTTTTGGCGATGTCGATAGCCCCTATATTGGTTTGCCTCGTTATTCCATTGCAGTCAACAATCATCTCATGAGCACAGCGGCCGTTCTTTCCCGAATAAAGTATAGGGTAGTAAGGCTCCAGGCATGATTTAAGATAGTTGGCGTTAAGAATAGCCATTTTCGTGGCTTCCGTCAATCCTTCACCTCCCATCAGTTTGATATAGGCATAGGAAATAGTCAGGATCAGTGCACTTCCGTATGGGCCTGAAGCCACAGCGGTGGTCCCGGTTTTTCCTCCGGAAGCGACCTCGGTATGCCTCGGCAGGAAAGGAGTAAGATGCTTTGCGACCGCAATCGGGCCTTCGCCCGGACCGCCTCCACCATGGGGAATGGCAAAAGTTTTATGCAGGTTAAGATGGCAAACATCAGCTCCTATCATTCCGGGATTGGTCAGGCCGACCTGGGCATTCATATTAGCCCCGTCCATATATACCTGTCCCCCGTTTTCATGAACCATATTCACAATCTCCAGTATGTTTTCTTCGAACACACCATGGGTCGAAGGATAGGTTACCATAAGGGCCGAAAGATTGTCTTTATAATGTACTGCTTTTTCACGCAGGTCATTGGTGTCGATATTACCATGCTCGTCGCATTTCACAACTACTACCTGCATACCCGCCATGGCAGCGCTTGCAGGGTTCGTGCCGTGGGCCGATGAAGGTATCAGGCATACGTTCCTGTGCCCGTCGCCCCGGCTGATATGATATTGCCTGATCACAAGCAATCCGGCGTACTCCCCGGCAGCCCCTGAATTGGGCATAAATGAAACTGCATCAAAGCCCGTGATCTCGCAGAGGTCTTTCTCCAGTTCGTTGATCAGGTACTGGAACCCTTCGGCCTGGTCTTTGGGAACGAAAGGGTGGACCCCGCCGAATTCGGGATAACTCAGTGCAAACAACTCAGATGCCGCGTTCAGCTTCATAGTACAGGAACCCAGAGGGATCATCGAACGATTGAGTGAAAGATCCTTGATCTCGAGTTTCTTGAGGTAACGCATCATCTCGGTCTCGGAATGATAGGAGTTGAATACCTTTTGTGTCATGAAGGCGGATGACCTTGTGAGTTCAGCAGGAATGGTGGTGATCTGCTCGCATTCCTTCGGGTTGCAGATGAATTCCGTAAAGCCTTTCCCATTGGCTTCTGCAAACAGTTTAAGCATCAGGTTTATGTCGGCAAGGTCTGTGGTCTCATCCACGCTGATGCCGACAAGTTTCTCACCCATATACCGTATGTTGATCTTCTGCTCTAATGCCCTGAGCCTGAGCCTATCTGAAGTCAAACCTTCGGGAAGTTCTATACAAACCGTGTCAAAGAAATGCCGGTTCAGCTGCCGGTACCCGTATTTCTGAATTTCCTGTGAAAGAACACCGGTAAGTATGTTGATATGGCGAGCGATCTGTTTTATGCCTTTCGGGCCATGATACACTCCGTACATACCGGCCATGACGGCCAGCAATACCTGTGAAGTGCAGATGTTTGATGTGGCACGTTCGCGTTTTATGTGTTGTTCACGTGTCTGCAATGCCATTCTCAGGGCCCGGTTTCCGTTGGCATCAACCGAAACGCCTATGATACGTCCAGGCATCTGCCGTTTGAAGTCCTCTTTCGTAGCGAAGAATGCTGCATGCGGACCGCCGTATCCCATGGGTATGCCAAAACGCTGTGACGAACCGAATACCACATCCGCCCCCCATTCCCCGGGAGGAGTGAGCAAAGCCAGTCCCAGGATGTCGGCTGCAACGGCAACGCCGATTTTCAGTGCATGGCAGGAGTCGACAAAAGCGCGGTAATCTGTAATTTCACCATATTGATCGGGGTATTGTAAAACTGAACCGAAGAATGCATTATCCGGTGCAAACTCTGAATGCTTTCCAAAAACAAGTTGTATCCCCAGAGGCAGGGCCCTTGTCCTAATCACATCCGCAGTTTGTGGAAAAATACCATCCGCCACAAAAAACTTATTTGCCCCTCTTCTGACCGATTCACGGTCGCGGGCGTTAAACAACATGATCATCGCTTCCGAAGCAGCCGTGCCTTCGTCAAGAAGGGAAGCGTTGGCTATGGGCATGCCGGTAAGATCGCTGATCATAGTCTGGAAGTCAAGCAAGGCCTCGAGGCGACCCTGTGAAATTTCGGCCTGGTATGGCGTGTATGCTGTATACCATCCCGGATTTTCGAGGATGTTCCTGAGGATAACAGCCGGGGTGATCGTGTTATAATACCCCTGGCCTATATATGTCTTGTAGAGTTTGTTCTTTGCTGCAATGCCCTTGATATGGTTCAGGTACTGGTATTCATTCATGCCCTTCGGCAGGTTCAGGGAGGTCTTAAGGCGGATGGCCGATGGTACAGTTTCCTCAATAAGCTGCTCGAGGTTCCTGACCCCGATCTTTTCAAGCATTTTTTCGATTTCGGCGCCGAACGGGCCGTTGTGTCTTCTTGCAAAATTGTCAGTGATCATATTAATAAGTTTTTAATGGCAGAATGGGAATCGCAAAAGTACCAAGAATATCCCTGAAATCAAAAAGGCTGCCACAAGATCAGTGACAGCCTTTTTTGACGTTATAATTTCAGGGTCTTTCCAGCTTGATGGCTATTTCCTGATCCTCATATTGTAGAAGGAACGGTAAACGAAATACAATGCGATAGCAAAGAATACGGCGCCAATATAAGGAGCAACGCTGAAGAAATGTTCCGAAATTGCTATTTCCATTGCCAGAAGCCCGAACAGGGTAGTAAATTTAATGATGGGGTTCAAGGCAACAGAAGAAGTGTCTTTGAAGGGGTCACCCACCGTATCACCAACAACGGCTGCATCATGAAGAGGCGTGCCCTTTTCTTTCAGGTCGACTTCAACTACCTTTTTTGCATTGTCCCATGCCCCGCCGGCATTGGCCATGAACATTGCCTGGAATAATCCAAAGAAAGCGATAGAAACAAGGTAACTCACAAAGAATGAAGCTGCAGGATAACGCAGTGGATTTCCTGCCAGGAAATTGGTATCCTGGTACCCCGACAGGAATGCGATTGCAAGTGCAAAGGAGAAAATTGCAATGAAAATATTGAACATCCCTGTCTGAGCATATTGAGTGCAGATCTTGACGACTTCCTTCGAAGTTTCCACCGATGCCTTTTTTTCGGCATTTTCATCAAGATGGATATTTTTCTTGATGTATTCAACAGCACGGTAAGCACCTGTGGTAACAGCCTGTATAGATGCTCCTGTGAACCAATAAATGACGGCGCCACCCATCAGGAATCCAAGGATTGTATATGGATTAAGAACGTTCAGGATAGCTTCCGGGGCAATCCCGAATTTATTCCTTATAAGAAGGATGAGAGAGAAAATCATGGTTGTTGCACCAACAACAGCTGTTCCGATAAGCACAGGTTTCGCCGTTGCTTTAAACGTATTCCCGGCGCCATCATTGGCTTCCAGGTAATGCTTTGCATTTTCAAAATCGGGTTTGAACCCAAAATCTTTTTCAATCTGTATGGAAACTTCCGGTTTGTTCTCCTCGATGAGTGAGAGTTCGTAGACGCTTTGCGCATTATCAGTCACAGGTCCGTAACTGTCAACAGCGATCGTGACGGGTCCCATTCCGAGGAATCCGAATGCGACAAGTCCAAATGCAAAAATAGCCGGATAAATCATAAATGCATCCAGCCCAAACTTGCTGGTAACGTAAGCGATAAACATTAAAACCAGGAAAACCATACCCTGCCAGAAGGCAGAGAAGTTTCCTGCAACAAGACCTGAAAGGATATTAAGAGAAGCTCCTCCTTCGCGGGAAGCTGTCACTACTTCGTTGACGTGCCTTGACTTCGGACTGGTGAAGATCTTTGTAAATTCAGGTATTAAAGCGGCACCAAGTGTTCCGCAGCTGATGATAATGGAAAGTGTAAGCCAGAGGTTGTTCTTGAGATCTCCAATCATCCAGTAGCTTGCAGCAAAGGTTACGGCAATTGACAGGATTGAAGTGATCCATACGAGGTTGGTAAGCGGACGCTCAAAATCAATATCATCCTTATTACCATATTTGGCCTGGGAAAATATTTTGTTTATATAAAATGCAGTGATGGATGTGACGACCATCAGGATGCGCATCACAAAGATCCAGGTCAGCAGCTGCTTTTGGTTTTCAACGTCACCAACTGCCAGTACGATAAATGAGATAAGGGCAACTCCGGTTACACCGTAGGTTTCAAAACCGTCGGCTGTTGGTCCAACACTATCGCCTGCATTATCGCCGGTACAATCGGCAATAACCCCGGGATTCCTTGGATCGTCTTCTTTTATTTTGAAAACAACCTTCATCAGGTCGGATCCGATATCGGCAATCTTCGTAAAAATACCGCCGGCAATACGAAGGGCAGAAGCTCCAAGTGATTCACCAATGGCAAAGCCAATGAAGCTGGCCCCGGCATAATCCCTGGGAACGAATACTAAAATTATAAGCATCATGATCAGCTCCACGCAGATCAGCATGACACCTATGCTCATCCCCGCATCAAGAGGGATGTTCAATAATTTGATTGGCTTTCTTTCAAGGGAGGCAAAGGCCATACGGCTGTTTGCCAGGGTATTCATGCGGATGCCAAACCATGCAACGCTGTACGATCCTAAAATACCAATAACTGTCCATGAAAGGATAAGGATTACCCCCCCGAAGGGCATGGCCTGCAGGAACCCAAAATAAAAAGCGATGCAGAGACCGATGATCACGAACAGGATCACGAGAAATTTCCCCTGTTGTAAAAGATAAGTCTTGCATGTCTCAAAAATAATCTGGGCTACGTCAAGCATGGACTGGTGCGCTTTCAGTTTCCTTACCTTGGTAAACTGGTAGTAACCGAATAACATCCCCAGTATAATAATAACAAACCCAAACATCAGCAGGTTGTTCTGCGCGGATGACAGGGCGGGGATCTTGAGATCTGCCTCCGAGGCAAACATCGAAAATGGCAGCAACAAGGCTGCAATAAGTATGGCCAATCTTTTCATATGAAAAAAGTTACATATTTTGACCCCAAATTTATAAAGGTTTTTTGAAACAATCCAATTAAAAGATACTTTTTTCATCAGGTATTTATTTAAAATCCGGAAGAATAGGTGTAAGTTTGTACAACGAATCCAAACCTGCCTGATGGAGAAGATCCGCCTTGAAATCATCGGAATGTCTTACAGCCAGTCCCAGACCGGGGCATATGCCCTAATTCTTGGTGAGAAAGACGGGAAGCGCAGGCTTCCGATTATTATCGGAGGGTTTGAGGCCCAAGCCATAGCTATTGAACTGGAGAAGATAAAAACACCCAGGCCCCTGACTCACGACCTCTTTAAGTGCTTTGCTGATGCATTCGGGATTGAAGTGCGCGAGATTATTATCAATAAATTCCTGGAAGGAGTTTTTTATGCTCAGCTGGTATGCAGCGACGGCAGCAGGGTGGAGGAAGTGGACTCACGTACTTCCGACGCTATCGCCCTTGCGCTAAGGTTCAGTTGCCCTATCTATACTTATGAGGATATAATGAAAGCCGCTTCCATCATGGTGGAAGAGGATTCGGATACTAATGCTCCGGTGAAACCTGAAGCTCCTGCCAGGATATCCGCTAAAAAGGAATTTGCTGAACAGTCTGCTGCCGAGCTCAAAGAATTGTTGCAGTCGGCTATAGAAAATGAGGAATATGAAAAAGCATCCCGCTTAAGGGATGAGTTGAATCGCCGTAACAAGACCAGGAAATAGACCATGCAACAATATCTTGACCTCCTTGATTATGTATTGAAAAACGGGATGAAAAAGGAAGACCGCACAGGTACGGGAACGCTTAGTGTTTTCGGTTATCAGATGCGGTTCAACCTGGCCGATGGTTTTCCAATGATGACTACAAAAAAGCTCCACCTTCGATCAATTATTCACGAATTGTTATGGTTCCTTCAAGGGGCGACAAACCTTAAATACCTGCACGAGAACAAGGTGACAATATGGGACGAATGGGCTAAACCCGATGGTGAGCTTGGCCCTGTTTACGGCTACCAATGGCGTTTCTGGCCCAGGCATGACGGCACTCATATCGACCAGATAAGCAATGTTGTAGAGTCAATCACAACGAACCCCGATTCACGCCGGCATATTGTAAGCGCATGGAACGTCGGGCAACTTGACCTCATGGCTTTGCCTCCCTGCCACCTTATGTTCCAGTTCTATGTGGCCAACGGCAAACTTTCATGCCAGATGTACCAGCGATCCTGCGACATCTTTCTTGGTGTCCCCTTTAACATTTCTTCCTATGCCCTGCTGCTTATGATGATGGCCCAGGTCACAGGGCTTGAACCGGGAGAATTTGTACATACCCTGGGCGACGCCCATATTTACCTGAACCATCTGGAACAAGTTAAACTTCAGCTGTCAAGGAGTCCATTCCCTCTTCCTAAAATGAATATAAACCGGGACGTGAAAAATATTTTTAATTTCAAATTTGAAGACTTTACCCTGAGCGATTATCAGTCGCATGCGCATATAAAAGGTGAAATTTCTGTTTAATTTTGTATCATGTTTTCAATCATTGTGGCAATAGCCGAAAACCTGGCCATAGGCAAGGATAATGACCTCCTCTGGCATATTCCCGGGGACCTCAGGCGCTTTAAACAAATTACGGTTGGGCATACAGTCATAATGGGAAAGAGGACTTATTATTCCCTGCCGAGACGCCCTCTGCCGGATCGAAGAAGCCTTGTGATAACCGACATACCCGGGGAAATCATTGAAGGATGCATCATGGCCTATTCAATAGAAGATGCCGTGGCTAAATGCAATCCGTCAGAGGAGAACTTTATAATCGGGGGCGCTTCAGTTTACAGGCAGTTCCTTGCTATAGCAAACCGTCTCTACCTTACAAGGGTTAATAAACCGTTTGAAGGAGATGTTTTCTTTCCCGAGATTGACTATTCCAAATGGAAGCTGGTATCTAAGGAAGATTTTCCTTTGGATGAAGGACTTGGTTTTGCATTCTCGTATGAGAACTACGAACGTAAAGAATGAGAAAACCCTTAAATAGCGGTATCCTTTCCACGGGTATTATTTTATCTGTCATAATTCTGCTTGCGGCTTCCGCCGGATGTAAAAAGAACACTGCAAAAGACTTGAGCCCGGATCTAAATGTTGCAAATGATATTGTGTTCACCGAAAGGGGACTGTTCCATACCTTCAATCTCCTGCTTAAAGCAAACCTTGACTCCGGCATCATGCATATGGGTTCAGGAACTATCGATAAAGCCCTTGTATATTACAGCAGTTCGTCGAAGCGGTTCACCTTTTATTATCAGAATAAGTATTGCACCGACAGTGTTACCAGGAACGGAAATATCTTAGTCACCCTTACCGGTAGTTTCTTTTCATCAGGGACTGCAGCCACCGTGGTATTCCAGAATTATTCGGAGGATTCACGCAAGTTCATCGGCAGGGACAATCTTTACAACTCGGGAATGATGATTGGCGGCAACGGAGGGTATGACTCAACCATCGACAGCCTCATTATCGTCAAGGATTCAGTCCACTCAACCCTATGGAACTCGCAGCTGGTCTATCATCTTCCTCCTGTTATCAAAATGCAGCCCGACAGCCTTGCCCCTTTTACCATCACTGGAACAGCAAACGGGAGATCGTCTGGTACATACTCTTTTTCATTTCAGATAAGTACCCCCCTGGTGAATGATATTTATTGCCCCTGGATACGACAGGGCATCATGCAATTATCAGTGCCGTCAGCTGATGTAGCAACAGGTACCATTGAATACGTCAACAGGGACAGTTGTAATAACCGTGTCACTTATAATTTTGAAGGTACTGAATTTGAATGGTGGATTATCAGGAAAAAATTAAACTACTAAGGGAGATCAGGTCTTTCTCTTTTCTTTTTTCGCTGCAGGGAACAACACATTATTTAAAATAAGGCGGTAACCTGGTGAGTTTGGGTGCAGGTTAAGATCTGTTGGGGGATCGCCGACAAGATGCTGGTAGTCTTCGGGATCATGTCCTCCCAGGAATGTCCAGGTGCCTTTCCCGAAATCTCCATGTATATACCTGGCCTCCCCAAGCGACTTGTTTTCGCCAAGTATCAGGACACTCGATTTCACATATTTTTCATTGAATGCGGTAGTCTGGCCCATGAATCCGTGTATCAGAGTTTCATGGTCCTGGCATAGCATGCTTGGCACAGGATCCCATTTGGCAGAGAATTCGAAGAGAGAGAAGAAATCATTATTCCAGTTCAGGTTTTTGGGCCTGGTGTCTGTGACGTCTATCGATGAGATCTCATATTCATAAGGATTGTGAACCAGGCTGAAATCCTGGAAAGCAAAGCATTTATGGAAGTCCAGTTTGCTGTCGGCCGACTGGTCCATGGGATCTCCGTCGAACATCACGTCGCAGATGTCAAGGCCTTCGGCCGACAGGGCGACATCATAGCTGTCGGGAGCAGAACACATGGAGAAAAGATATCCGCCCCCGGCAACGAAGTCACGGATCTTCTTAGCAACTGCAAGTTTCATCTGTGAAACTTTGGCATACCCAAGCTTGTGTGCCGATTCCTCCTGGAGCTGAACGTCTTCGGTATACCAGGGAAAGTTTTTATAGGCAGCCCAGAACTTGCCATACTGCCCTGTGAAATCCTCATGGTGCATATGAAGCCAGTCATACAAGGGCAGGAGCCCGGTGAGGACTTCTTCATCATAGATGATAGTGTAAGGGATCTCTGCATAAGTCAAAACAAGGGTTACTGCATCATCCCAGGGTCTTTTATTTTTTGGTGAATACACAGCAATCTTCGGAGCTTTATGAAGTTTGATCCTCTCCATATTAACCTGGGGATCGGCAATCTCCTGCAGTATGGCATCAGCCTGGGCATCGGCAAGGGCCTGGTTAGTGAC
>JAPLDN010000370.1 GCA_026391755.1 Bacteroidota bacterium | reverse complement strand
CTTGAGATCAAGGAAAAAGACATAATGACGGTTTAATAAACCCTCACCTGCAAATTTTTAACCGTGTTTGCTGATCTTTTGCAAACGCTCCGGATCATTCAGGATTATTTTCTTCCCTTCAAGTGTTATAAGTCCTTCATTGTGGAATTTGCGTAAGGTATGGATCACGTTTTCCTTTGAACAACCGGCGAATTCTGCAAATTCCTGCCTCGACAGCGAAAGCACGAAATCATTGTTCATATAGATGTTCTGGGAGAGAAAGATCAGTATATCGGCAATCCGGCCGTTGACCTGTTTATGGGCCAGGCTTATAAAGTTGAAAATTGAACTTCGGAAGACATCCGTAATGAATTGAAGCATTTTGAAAAGGTACAAGGTGTTTCCCAATGCGATTCTTGTCAGAAGTGCAACATCAATAGTACATCCTTCGCAATCCTCTATAGCACAAACCGAAAACAAATTGAACTCAGCATTCACCAGGTTGGCGCCTCCGATCAGGGCAGGTGCTTTGTTGATGGAAAGAATGAGATTTTTACCGTTCTCATCCTCATAATTGAATTTTATAATACCTTTTCGCAAAAAGAGAAAGTGGGTCGATTTGGCTCCCTGCTTAAGAATGACTTCCCCTTTCTTATATTTGAGCTGAATTGATTTTGATCTGAGTTTCTCAAATTCCTCCTTCTGGATATACTGGCAACTGATTGTCTTGAAAAGACAATCCTCGCAGTCATAGTACCGTTGGTGATTGATCTGGCTCATTGGATATTTTCAACAAAAGTACTTGATTTTCATATATTCAAAGATGAAATAATGCAGTTTTTAATATGTAACAGATCAGGTAAAAGACAACTTTCTTTCAGTCTCATCTATAATATTGGCAATCAGCATAATCTTACTTTTGCCTCGAAAACTTTCATTTAAATTTTTAATAAAATAACATACATGGATATCCAAACTATATGTGTCCTGGGAGGGAACGGAAAGACCGGTGAACCCGAAAAAGTTGAACGGTTTGAACTCAAAATGGGTGACATCATCAGCATAGTCGGACCCACAGGTTGCGGAAAAACAACCCTCATCAACGATATTGAACTTTTCGCAAACCGAAACACCCCTTCGAATCGTCTCGTAATGATCAACGGGGAAACCATTCCTGAAGACTTTTCATTCCTGAAGATACATGCAAAAGTAAGAGGTGGGGATAATCCGGAGCAGATGATTGGCGAAACCCTCGAATTTGCCAACCAGCTTACTGGTGAAGCAATTATAACCACGACGGGAATGACTGAACTTTCGGGCGGACAAACCCGTTCATTATTGATTGCCGATGCCGTGATCATTGGCAATTCCCCCATAATACTGCTTGATGAAATAGAGAATGCAGGCATACACAGGACAAAGGCCCTTGAACTCCTGAAGCAGTTCAGGAAGATTTTCGTGTTTGTGACTCACGATCCCCATATAGCACTTTTATCGGATTACAGGATTATTATGAAGAACGGATCTATGGAGAAACTTATCAGTACTAATACTGAAGAACGGAAAGTTGCAGCTGATCTTGGTAAAATAGATAACCTGATGCTGAATTTCAGGACCTATATCAGAAGCGGACAGGAGATTTCGGAAAACATGATGGCAGAACAATTAGAAACCTTGAAAATAGAAAACTAATATATGAAACTGATAATATTTGCCGGCCCCCCCACCTGCGGGAAGACCACGGTTATAAGACAGGTCATACGAAGGATACTTAAAAAGGGTCACAAACCCGCTTACCTGAAAATAGATGTGCTGTATGCCGATGAGGATAGAATCATCTGTGAGGAGTTCGGGATACCTGCAAAGAAGCTGTATTCCGGTGAATTATGCCCCGACCATTGCAATGTCGTAGTGATGGATGAGGCTGTGGAATGGGCTGAAAAATCAGGCAGTGATTATCTGTTTGTAGAAACTGCCGGCCTGTGCCTGCGTTGTTCGCCTTACATAGAGAACTCGCTTGGCGTGGTGGTTCTTGAAGCAACCAGCGGGATGAACCTGCCCTATAAGATCGGACCTATGCTTACATTGGCCGATATTGCTGTAATTACAAAGATCGACCTGATCTCCCAGGCCGAGAGGGAGGTGTTCCGTTACAGGGTCATTGAAGCCGCAAAGGAAATCACAGTTGTGGAAAGCAATGCTTTGTATGGAATCGGGATTGATCCAATCGTAAGGCATATTGAACGCTCATGTGAAATTGAGCAGCCCATGTTTTTAAGGGGTAATCCTCCGGTTGGGACATGCACCATCTGTGTAGGCAAAAAGGAAATCGGGGCAAAGAACCATTTCGGGGTATTGCGCACAATGGAACATGATCTTTTTTATATTGGAGAATGACATCCGCAGGCCCTATATATATGACTCCCGGCAATATGAATAGTCCACTTATTTATCTTGACAATGCGGCAACCACCCCGATGGACCCGGAGGTTGCCAGGGCTATTCAAACCTCAGCGAAGGAATACTATGGGAATGCTTCCAGCCTGCATTCTGTAGGGACTATGGCCCATGAAATTCTTGATCAGGCAAGGGAAAGGCTCGCTTCACTGATCGGGGCCAGACCTGATGAGATCGTTTTCACGGGAAGCGGCACCGAAGCCAATAACCTTGCGTTGAAAGGGGTGGCATTTGCCAATGCTCACAGGGGCAGGCACATCATTGTATCTTTAATCGAACATGATTGTATCCTGAAAGCTGCCCGTTGGCTGGAACGCCAGGGTTTTAGCGTCACTTATCTTCCGGTCGACCATCATGGACTTGTCGATATACAGGCTCTCGGGAAT
>JAPLDN010000191.1 GCA_026391755.1 Bacteroidota bacterium | reverse complement strand
AAATGAATTCAATTTGCTCGTTGATATTTGTTTCAGATATTGAAACTTCCACTAATTCTGATTCAATCTTTGAGATATCAATAATATCATTGATGATTTTCAATAAACGTTCACCGCTTTTCTTTATAATATTGATATAATGTTGCTGCTCCTCACCTGTAAGATCAGGTTCTCTCAATAATTCAGTAAACCCCAGGATGCCATTCATCGGGGTTCTGATCTCATGTGACATATTTGCAAGGAATGCTGATTTCAGTCGGTCGCTTTCTTCGGCTTTCTCTTTGGCAGCTAATAATTCCTTTGCCGATCGCTTGCGTTCTGTAATATCCCGGATTGCAGCTACGCGGAAATTCTCGTTTTTGTATTTTATTTCTTTTGCTTCGATCTCAACAGGAAATATGGTGCCATTCTTTTTTCTCAGGATCACTTCATAAGGATCAGATCTTTCATCTATCAGATTTGTCTTGATTTTTTCCTGATCATCTTGTGAAACCAATAGTTTAATAACATCTTTCCCGATCAATTCATCGCGGTCGTACCCGACCATTTTAATAAACGACTCGTTTGCATCAATCACCACACCTTTGTTATGGATTAAAATTCCTTCAAAAGTCAGGTTTGAAAGCTTTTTAAACCGGTCTTCGCTCTCCCGGAGTACTCTTTCTGCTTCCTTTCTTTTCGCCTCTGCCTTTAAGACAGTTCTCACTTGTGCCATTGAGTAAAAATAATATGAGATAATTGCAAAGAGCAAAGCAAAAATTAAGATAAGGCGGTTACGAAGCCGGGTAAGCGCGATGTAAATGTCTTCATCCAGGTATGAAATAGCAATAGTCCAGTATGTATTCCCAAGCGGGGCCCGATAAAACGTAACATGTTTTTTGATAAACAATGATTTATTATCAAGGATTATCTCGGAGTGAACACTTGTTAACTTCCCATGATCCTCCTTTCTGATATTTTCCATTAATTCACGGGCGGAGGCATCATTATGTGTATTATACAGAAATGAGTTCCCCTTATGCCCGCTGACAGGGCAATATATTTCAATTCCATTTTCGCTTAACAACCAAACATTGCCGGTCCCTCTTATCTTGATTTTCCCCAGGTACATTTTTCCCAGCTTGTCAATTGAAATTAACATGGCAAGACTTCCCACGTATTCATTTCCTTTGAATATGGGTACATGCAAAGCTATTGCCAGGTAGCCCTGAGCAGCCTTAAATACATCGCTAATTACCGGCTTATGGGTGGCAATGACCTCACGAACATGTTTCTGGTAGGAAATATCTTTACCGATTACCGATTCATTTTCAGGATAAGTGTATAAGATAACCCCATGAGCGTTGATCCTGCTTACTGCTTCAATATTGTTTTTATGATTTTCATAAAAGCTTGCCAGTATTGCTTTACTTCCACTGTTAAAATCAATAATGTTTTTAAATTGGGCAAGGAAATTAAGATCAGCCTGGTAATCAGTAAAGAATGATGTGATTCCCTGAGATGCGGTTTGTGCTAATATTAATTGTTCATTATTGAATTCGTCTATGGTCCTGTTTTTAATGTCTTCATAAACCAGGAAGAAGAGAATAATGAATACTGCCAATATGATCGGCAGAAGCAGATACCGCTTTGAAAATGTTCGTTTCAGTTTGAGATCATTGAAAATTGTGAAACCCTGACATGGTCAGCCCTTATAACCGTGTAAAGTTACAGGATAAATCATAAGTGCAAAAAACTTGTTTACTTCAGCAAGGGGAATTTCATGCTTGTCAAAATAAACAGCAGGTTAGAATTAACTATTTCATTATCGCCATGTTCTCGGCATCGACCTCGAGATAGATAAAGTTTCCCACCGTTTTCAGATACTCTTTTATACGCCCGGCACCTGAATGCTTCGATTCCATCACGATCAGAAAGTGAGGATGCTTCCTTATAAATTCCTTACCGCCCTGAAGAACATCGATCTCCATCCCTTCGGCATCGATCTTGATAAGGATCTTATCTTCATTGCTGTAATTTATTGTTGACAACACTGAATCAAGGGTTTTGATCTCAGCTCTCACAATGGTACCAACCTCTCCCTTGGTTTCGACATAATCTGTATGAATTGAAGCGAGGTGGGATGCACCGGTATTCTTGGATTCAAAAATAAAATCTTCTTCGGATGTTTTTGAACCAAGTCCATACATATGGGCAGTGATCAACCCGTTAAGACCATTCCTTTCAATATTCTGCATTATTGATTCACAATTTTCCCTGATGGGTTCAAATGCATGGCATGGGATCCCTTTCCGGGCCAGCAGAAAACTGTATGTTCCCACATTCGCCCCGATATCAAAAAAAAGATTGTAATCCTTGTAATGCTGTAAAACAAATCTTTTGACATTCCATTCATATGCATAATTCAGGAACTGGAAATCAAGCGTTCCCTTGCGTGTTTGAAATGAACCCAGGCTGCTTTTATAGATGCGTTTCGCCGGATTTGCTTTCTTTGTAAGAACATACCGTATAGAGGTCAATAAAAAATAGAACTCGCCAAACTTAAGATAATCAGTAACATATCTTAAAAAAGTCCGGATTTTATTCATGTTCTGAGGATTAATTAAATAAAAATTCCGCTGCATTCGCAGTGCAAAGATAGAATCCTATCTGAAACAAGAAAATTTCAATGCAACTATTTATGAAACATCTGCTGTCGGTATGTTTAATATTTTTTCCATAAAGTGTTTATAAATTTTCACGAAGGCAGGAAAAATGATATTTATTTTTTTGCATATCTTTGCAACCTGTTAAAAAATTATCAAGAGATGCCAGCCAGCCGCCGGAATATTAAAATTCTTTCCATACTGTTCCACAGCCTGGCTATAGTTATCATCGTTTTCGGGTCCATCATCAATTTTCACCAGTATAAGATCTGGGGAAAACCCCTGATCCCCCAGTTTGTCGGGATCAAACGTGATGTTGAAAAAGCCACCAAGATCCTTTCAACCGGGAACCTGGTTCTTAAAAGCAATCTTCCGCAACAATTCTCAAGTCAGTCATCCGCAATCCTGCCGGTCGAAGTTATTCGCCACAGCAGCGGGAATGCAGGTTTTATCACCATTGACCTTTGTTATAAAGGCCCGGGGTTTGAGCATCTTGCTGCTACCGGTCTAAGGGCACCTCCTCTCTCTTAATCCTGTTTCACCTGCTTTTCGGGCCGGACTGACATTGTAATGCCAGGGTCACGTCCTGTCAGCCGGTGAACTGCAGGCTGTCAACGGAGAGAGATCATCCGCCGACAACAGCCTTAAGATTCCAATTCCATTTATTTAGCCTTATACAATAATATAATGAAAAAGAACATTTACTTTTTTATAGTACTGATAATCAGTTCATCGTCTTCCCTGATAAACGATTCAATCAGGGCTCAGGGATCATTGGTTAACGACACGGTTACCATGGGAGCTTCCTATGCCAATGAGATTTATTACAGCATGGCCAATGGGAAAATACTGTCTTCGCCCCGCAATTCCTGGGATATTGCATTCAGGACAAAGAAATTCAGTTCCAGTATCCTTACCAATGACGGACTTGGTGTTGTTTTATACACTTACCCAAAATCAGACACCAGTGGTTGGGCCAGCATGGATACTATTGGTTTATTTAACTGGGCCAGGATGTATAATGATCCCAATAACTGGGAAAACGGTGCTTTTTCTCGCAATGCCAAAGGCCATCCCGATTACGGCTGGGCAATATACAATGAAGTGACCCATGACCTTGTTGCAGACTCTTTATTTATTATAAAACTCAGGGACGGCAGCTTTAAAAAGCTTTGGATCGAGAACAAACGTTCGGTCCAGGATATTTATCATTTCCGTTTTGCCAATATTGACGGCACGGGAGAACATACCGACACGCTGAACCTGGCTAATGACCTGGGCACTGATTTTGTCGGATTCTCGCTGGAGACAAACCTTAGAGTTGATTTTCAGCCCCAATTGTCGGCCTGGGATGTGGTATTTACAAGATATATGTCGATCCAGCCGAATGGAACTCCCTACCCGGTTACCGGGGTTTTAAATAACCCTGGAATCAAAAGCAAGACATTTCACCCCGTGCCTCTGTCGTACAACGATTATGAGGTTAAGGCCTGGGATTCTTTAAGATCTTCTATTGGCTATGATTGGAAAGCATTGAACAGCCAGACATACGCCTATACCATTGTTGATTCCCTGGTTTATTTTATACGGCCGATCAACAAGGACGTATACAAGCTGTATTTTACAAACTTTGCCGGAAGCACTTCCGGCATAATAAATTTCACGAAGGAGAAAGTTCTTTCTTTCGGAATCAGTGAAATTAACCAGTCCGGGTTATCGGTTCAGGTATATCCCAACCCGGTCAGTACAACCATGCATCTTCTCGTTTCCGGCAAAACCGGTGACGAAATCCATATAGTTCTTTCAGATCTGTCGGGCAGACAACTTGGTGCAGATCATCCGGGCAGGCTCATGGAGGGCCTTAACCTGTTTACGCTTGATGTTGCCGGGCTAACCCCTGGTGTGTATTTCGTGACTGCTTCAACAGCAGGAACGAGAGCAGTTACGAAAGTGATCATCACCCGTTAGCATGAAAAAAGGCCCTTTAAGCCTCCTAATTGGATTACTCAGTCTTCTGGCCATGGCGCAAGCTAATGGCCAGAAGGCTTTTATTACAGTACTGGACAAGAAGAATTCTGAACCTGTTCCTTACGCTCACATATGTTTTGAAGGGCTGAAAACAAAAAAATCGCTGTACACCCTGACCTCCCTTGACGGAACCGTTTCAAACGACGTTAGCGAGCTATCAAAAATCGCCGTTAGTTTTATGGGGTATATTACATATAAAGATACAATACGCCCAGGGCAATCTCTCAAGATCTGCCTTGATCCATCGGTAATGAGAATGAATGAAGTAGTGGTTACAGCCCAGTACACTCCTGAGAAAGCCGATAAATCAATTTACCTTATCGAAGTTATCAATTCAAGGCAAATCGAGATGCAGGCTGCGACCAATATGGCCGAATTGCTTAAAAACCAGTCGGGCATGCAGGTCACCCAGGATGGTGTGCTGGGAACCAGCCTCAGAATACAGGGTCTTTCGGGTCAGAATGTAAAATTTCTTCAGGATGGTGTCCCAATGATCGGCAGGATGAACGGGAATTTTGACCTGAACCAGATCAACCTGAACAATGTTGACCATGTTGAACTGATTGAAGGCCCTATGTCGGTCATCTATGGAAGTAATGCCCTTGCAGGAGTTATTAACCTTATTTCAAAAGAAAATAAGACCTCGCTTTTAACTACAACGGCCAACACCTATTATGAAACTGTTGGAGTCTTTAATTTTGACGCTTCTGTTTCCACCTGTCTGAAGAAGCATGGTTTTATGATTGGTGGGGGAAGAAATTTTTCACCGGGCTACTCATCAACAGACACAAGCCGGTCCAAGACCTTTAAGCCCAGGAGGCAGTATTTCTTCGACGGGTATTACACTTGCACATCAGGAATGCTCAAACTTAAAATAGGAGGCGATTATTTCAATGAATTGCTGGAAGACAAGGGTGCATTGCAACCTGTTTATTACATAAACGCACTTGACAACTACTTCACTACGATACGGTATTCGGGAAGGGCTGAAGCGTCGTTCAAACTGCCGCGCAGCAAATTCATCAGCCTGCTTGCATCCTATTCATTTTATGAGAGGCAGAAGCAGCAATATGACGTGGAACTGACAACGCTAGAAAAGATTCCCATAAGCAATTCCGATGGGCGCGACACGACATCCATCGCGTCCTGGACAGGGAGGGGAACGTATGCTGCAAACAACCCCGATTGCAAAATCAATTATCAAACGGGCATTGACATTGACGTAGAAAGAGGCACAGGGAAACGAATTCTCGGAAACAGCCAGCAGATAGGCGACTATGCCGCTTTCCTGAGCCTTAAATATGAACCTGTCAAATCATTGTCGATTCAGCCTGGCGTCCGTTTTATATATAATACCAAGTATGATGCTCCTATTGTTTATGCCCTGAGCACAAAGTGGGATATGTCGTCAATCTGGAACCTGAGGTTTTCTTATGCGAAAGGATTCAGGGCTCCTGATATAAAGGAACTTTACCTGAATTTCCAGGATGTAAACCATGATGTCATAGGGAACCCTGACCTTAAGGCGGAACAGTCGAATAACTTCATCCTGGGGATAAACATGATGACTGAAAAAAAGAGGACTGCGTTTAATCTTGAGCTCGGCGGATTTTATAACCTGATAAACAATGTAATCCTTCTCGCTCCGACGGGGGTTACACCAACTCAGTATACCTACGTTAATCTGAGCAAATACAAGACTACGGGAGGTTCAGCTGGAGCAGGGTTCAGCCTGTCCCCGGCACTCCGTCTTCAATTTTCGGTTTCGGAGACAGGAGTTACCGGCAGCCTCGATGAAGGAACCTCTCCAGGTCCCATGCAATGGTTCACCGAACTCAGTTTCAATGCAAGCTATACCATTCTTAGACCGGAGCTTACTTTTTCGTTGTTCTACAAGTATACAGGAACGGCCCCCCAGGTGGTGTTTAACGATAAAAACCTTGGGTGGGGCTATGTTGACCCGTATAATCTGATGGATATAACGGCTGCAAAAGGTTTCTGGGAGAACCGTATAAGACTTTCGGCAGGAGTTAAAAACATTTTCAATGTTACAACCGTAGCTGCAAGTGGTATGGTGGGGACCCATGGCTCAGGAGGGGATGCGATGAATATAGGCTGGGGAAGGACCTTCTTTGTAAAATTCAGCTTCACTTTTAATAAATATAAATGAAAAGACTACCTTTCCCGTTGGTACTCATGTTGCTGGCATTTAGTCTGAATTCTTGTTTTAAAAAGGACGCCATGGTCCCTTTACCGGAACGGGGTAATGTACTGGTCGACACTATTGCAATGACCGCATCTTATAAATACCAGGTCTATTTCAGGCTGGATTCAGGCCTGGTTACTTCCACAAATGAACGAACCAGAAGCGACCTGGGTTTTGACTGCAGTCCTTCAGGGTATCATATTATTCTCAATACAGCC
>JAPLDN010000091.1 GCA_026391755.1 Bacteroidota bacterium | reverse complement strand
AAAACCTTATTTGACATTGTTGAAAAAGGCCTTGGGGGAAAGGTTAATATCGAAATCCTGATCTGATAATCCGTCAGTATCGCAAATTCTGACTTTGACGGATCTCCCCCGCTCCCTCATCCGAAGTCATTATAAAGAAATATTACCTGTAAGGTCTCCCTGATGAGGCCATTTCATTAAAAATATGCCGATTGGTTATCACTTTTATCGTGTAAGCGGATTAAGTGTAGTTTGTTTAAGGACGCAAATTGCGTCCTTAAAGCTTGAGTCATTTGAGGTCGCAAATTGCGTCCTCAAGTTTGAAAATGATTGACTATTTTAATGTTAAAGATTTATGTCAACGGAATTACAGGTAAAATTGGAGACGATCAGCGGGTTGATCCATTATATCAGGGGAGAAAAAGTAATCCTGGATGTTGACCTGGCAAGGTTGTATGAAGTTCCTACCCGGGTTTTAAAACAAGCAGTTCGAAGGAATTTACATAGATTTCCCGGTGATTTTATGTTTGAACTCTCTGATATTGAACTAGATTCTTTAAGATCACAAATTGTGATCTTAACAAGGGGACAGCATTATAAGTATTTACCGTTCGCTTTTACCGAGCAAGGCGTCGCAATGCTTTCTTCGGTTCTTAATTCCGAGAAAGCAATAGAAGTAAACATTGCTATTATTCGGGCTTTTGTCCAGATGCGAAAATTTCTTGAGACAAATAAGGAACTCGCCGAGAAAATTGAAGAACTGGAACGAACCGTTTCATCACATGGTGAGGATATCCTCCTGATCTTCGAAACGATCAAACAACTGATGTATAAAAAAAGTCAACAAATGGAGCCGGTTGGGTATAAAATTCACCAGGTGAATCGAAGTTGATGTGTAAGGTGCCAAATTGGTACCTTAAGATTTGGTTGATTAAGATCACAAATTGTGATCTTAAAGAAATTGGTATTCGCGATTAAAAAATGCGATCAACTGCAAGCTAATTCGCCTTGAAAGAACATGCTTGAATACCTCCTCTCCCCCATCCGCAGTCATTAAAACGAAGCACCCGATTTCAGCAGAATTGTCAGGGAATTGTCCCTGGGGATTTTATCAGTCCACAGGAATTCACAGTAATAAGGAAGCCAGGATGCTCCGTAATGTCTTGCGGTTTGCCCGATATTTGCTGTATCTTCAAGGGCCCTGTCTTCATCACCGTATAAATGGACCATTAATGAGGACCCCATACAATGCGAAATATGCCAGGCAGTATCATTATAACTGGGTTGCTTACCCTTCATGAACGTTGTCGTAAACATGGTATCTGCAGCTATCAGGGTTAAACCTTCAGCATATTGTGTAAACGTTTGATAGGGGGCAATGTCAGGATAATTTGCATTTTTGATATGCCTCGTTGTAAGTATCAATGAGGAATCCTTTATGTACGTTATCAGCCGGTATGCGCAAGGGTAAACAATAATTGAACCGGTCTCGATATCATATAAGGTTTGATTTCCTGATTGCTGCTCTGTAATATCAGTTGCATGAAAATGCCCGGTAAACATAATCTTCAGGCCCACATTCATGAGCTGGTTTGATACATCCTGGTAATCATCTACCATAAAGCCGGGGAATGTCACGTGCTTTTCTGAAAATTGTTCAACTAATCCGTGATGCATCATGCCAAAAACCGTTTTGCCTTTCAGAGCTGCTTCCGCCATGCGGTC
>JAPLDN010000086.1 GCA_026391755.1 Bacteroidota bacterium | reverse complement strand
AGTAAGGGTTGAAGCGCCTGTCACTGCCGAGAAAAGCGTATTCCAGGTCAGCCTTTTATCCCCGTGCAGGACCTTGACCACAATTTTATACACATCCCTGAAACCGGGTTTACGGATATGTCCGTGAACCGGTGGTTCCCTTAACAACAATGCTGCCGGGATTGCGATAAAGGCTACTCCTGCCTGAAAGTAATATGGCGTACGAAGAGAGGAAACTGCCAGCAGCCCTCCTATGATCCCTGCCGCAGCTTCTGCGAAGTTTCCGATTGAACTGATCTTCCCTTCATAGCGGGTATATTTATCCGTTTTTTTCGCACTCATCAGGGAGTCATATAACATAGCAGAATCGGCCCCCGAAACGAGGCTCATCCCAACGCCAAGTATGGTCTCGGCAACCACAAACTCCCAGAAACCTGATGAGACAATGTAAATCATGTACCCCCCGAACCCAAAGACCGAACCGGCAAGGATACTGGTACGGCGGCCGGCTAAATCAGCAAAGTAACCCGTGGGGATCTCTAGCATCATCAGGGTGAATGAGTAAACTGCCTGCAGTGTGAAAATATCCTGCATGCTCATCCCGTTCGACTTGTAAAAGAGAACGATGATTGGCATGACAAGGTTCATCCATTTTGCGATCTTCACAAGGTAGAGACAGGTAAAATTTACTTGCGGATTTTTGTGGGTAATAAAAACGCCGCTAATCGCGGCGTTTACATGAAGGTTGGCGGAGAGAGAGGGATTCGAACCCCCGGAGGCTTGCACCTCAACGGTTTTCAAGACCGCCACAATCGACCACTCTGCCATCTCTCCGGGAGCAAAATTACAACAATTTTCCAAACCGGCAATAATGAGGACTGACATTCTTGTAAAGGGTTTTGACCAGTCAGAAGGCAGACTTCACCGAATTTTCTTGCCAGATCAGCGTATTTTCAATATATTTGTATATTCAATTTATTTGGAACCTCAACGAATATTATATTGAAACAAACTTCAATCCTGATTCTATGAAAAAGAGTTTACTTCTGATGCTCCTTTCCTGTTTTATCCTGGGAGGGCCATCTGCTTCGGCAAGAAATCTATGGGCATATCTCACCTATACAACATTCAATTCCCCTGAAGGCCCATACGTGGAAACATATCTTAGCATTGCAGGGAACAGTGTGAAATGGGTCAAGCAGGATAATGGCAAATATAAAGCCACAGTGAATGTACTCATGACATTCAAGGATAATAATGACATTAAAGCCTATAAAAAATATGAACTGAACAGCAAGGAGGTTGCTGATACTACTCACATGAACTTTCAGTTTTTAGACCTGCAAAGATTCCAGGTTGCCAACGGGACGTATAATTTCGAGATCCAGCTTTCGGATAAAAATAAAACAGCACAAGCCATGCCTTACATGCAGAAAATTGTCGTTGATTTTCCTGCCGAGAAGCCATCAATGTCGAGCGTTGAGATGATTAAAAGTTACTCAAAGACCGATAAATCCACGGTTCTCTCCAAGAGCGGTTATGACCTTGTGCCGAACCTTTACAATTTTTATAATGAAGAAGATGCAAAACTGGGTTTCTATACTGAACTGTACGGTCTTAATAAAGCTTTGCCCGAAGGCCAGATGTTTCTTCTCTGCTATTACATTGAATGCTTTGAAAACAACCTGAAGCTGAATGAATTTGCCAAAGCAAAAAAAGAAACACCTAAGGCTGTCAATGTATTGCTTGCCGAAGTCAATATCAAGGATCTTGCCACAGGAAATTACAATCTTGTTGTTGAAGCAAGAAATACCAACAATGAAGTGCTCCTGACAAAGCGGGTATTTTTTCAAAGGACTAACCCGAAAGCCACTTATTCCATCACTCAGATCGCATCTACCGACATCCAGGGAACTTTCGCCGAGAAGATCACCAATGCCGACTCACTCAGGGAGTATATAAGTTGTCTTTACCCGGTCTCAACAGGATACGAGAAGGATTTCATACAGTACCAGCTAAAAAAATCTGATCTTCCCACCTTGCAAAAATATTTTTTCAGTTTCTGGCAGCAAAGAAATGCAACTGAACCCGAAAAGGCATGGCTGGGATATAAAAATCAGGTAAAAACAGCCGAGGCCAATTTCGCTACCAAGATAAAGAAAGGCTACCAAACCGACCGCGGCCGTGTATTCCTGCAATATGGTCCGCCAAACGCAAGAGAAGGCCATTATGCAGAGCCGAATACGTATCCATATGAAATCTGGCAATATTATACCCTGAACAACAGCCAGAGAAATAAAAGGTTTGTCTTTTATTCCCCTGATATGGTTACTGCTGATTTCATTCTCCTGCATTCCGATGCAATAGGTGAACAGTATGATCCGAAATGGAAAGTTGACCTGAGGAATAAAATGAACGCCCCGATCGATATTGGCGAGACACAGGTTGTAAGTGTTTGGGGTGACTACTCCGAGGATGCCTGGGATTTGCCCACCACTAATGTTGGTAAGTAATTACCAAAGCTGGTCATTTCTTTCATCCGCTCAGGATTAATTCTTATTTTTGAGCCTTTAATAAGGACGCTTTTTTCTTTATCAGAGTGCGAGTCGCAGTAGTAATACTAAACTGGAACGGGAAAAAATTTCTGGAGAAATTTCTTCCGGCATTGATGCAACACATTGCACCGGATACCGGGGTCATCGTTGCTGACAATGCTTCAACTGACGACTCCCTGGAATTACTTAAAACCTACTTCCCCCAGATTCGTATTATCAGTAATCCCGATAACGGCGGTTTTGCCCGTGGTTACAATCTTGCATTGAAACAAGTCGATGCGGAATATTATATCCTTCTGAATTCCGATATTGAAGTTACCGAAAATTGGATAAACCCGGTTATTGAGATAATGGACCAGGATGAAATGATAGGTGCATGCCAACCCAAGATCAGGTCCTATCTTGAGCCAAAGAAATTTGAATATGCCGGAGCTGCCGGAGGGTTTATCGACAAATACGGATATCCCTTCTGCCGCGGCAGGATGTTTCTTCAGATAGAGGAAGATCACGGACAGTACGACGATGTTCATGAAATTTTCTGGGCCTCCGGAGCCTGTTTGTTCGT
>JAPLDN010000154.1 GCA_026391755.1 Bacteroidota bacterium | reverse complement strand
TTTCCAAGGTATCATTTTTTCACTGTATCAGATTTGTGTAATTCCATATTGCCAAAAAAACCGAAACATTTTCCAACACTTTATACATCGTAACCAGGCAAAAAAAAAGGAGGCCGTTAAGCCTCCTTGGTGATCCGCCTGGGATTCGAACCCAGGACCCCCGCCTTAAAAGGGCGATGCTCTACCTGCTGAGCTAGCGAATCTTGCTTTTAAATTTGAGGGTGCAAATGTAGAAAAAATATCAGAACAAACAAGCAGTAGTTGATAAAAAAACCTTAAGGCATTTCGCCTTTGCCCATCCTCAGTACAATTGCTTCATCGTTCCGGCAATCGATCACCGTGGATGGCACATCCCCTGAATGACCTGAATCAATGACAATGTCGACCAGCTTTTTAAATCTTTCATAAATTTCTTCCGGATCAAGGGGGTATTCGATAAATGTATCGTCGGAGTGAATCGAAGTAGTCATGATGGGATTGCCAAGCTTCTCAACGATCTGCAAGGGTACGTTATGGTTTGGGATCCTTATCCCTACACTTTTTTTCCTGCTCTGGAAAAAATGCGGCACCTTGTTGTTTGCTTTTAAAATATAAGTGTACGGACCGGGCAGAGTCCTGCGCATCAAACGAAAAATATCGTTATTGATTGGCCGGGTATAATCGGAAAGCTGGCTGAGACTGTGACATATAAACGAAAAATTGGCTTTTTCCCTCTTGATCCCCTTGATCAGTGCAACCCTGTCAACCGCCTTGATCTTTGTGATGTCGCAACCCAGGCCGTAAACCGTATCGGTAGGATAAATGATCACGCCTCCGTCCTTAAGGCAGTCGGTGATGATTTTCAGGTGCCTCTCGCCTGGATTATCCGGATGGACTTTGAGTAACATTGTCTTACGAAAACGTGATGATCGTTATGAGAAAAAAAATGGGTAAGCCCCTTATATCGCACCGCTCAACCAACTTACCCTTGCTTCCTTCCGGACCTGGGGGAGTTTGAAGGGAGCTGGTCGTATAAGACTTACCCGCTGCAAAGTTACAAAAATTCCTGCTACAGGCAAAGGGAAATCCGTTTTTTTCGTAAGTTTGTCTCCAACCTCTAAAAAAATCAACCATGGAAGAAAAAAAACCTTCTCCTACAGGAAATGCCCTTAATTACGGTTTAATTACCGGGGCAGTATTGATCGTGTACAGTTTGTTATTGTACATTGCAAATCTATATCTCAATAAATCACTCGGTTATGTCGGTTACGTTTTTTTACTGGGTGGTATGGTATGGGGAACGCTTGAGTACAGGAAAAAAGTCACAAACGGATTCCTGAGCTATGGCCAGGCCTTCAGTTCCTGTTTCCTTATAGGTTTGTTTGCCGGGATCCTCGGTGCAATTTATATGTTCATCTTCGCCCAGTTTATCAACCCGGGCTTTGTCAATGAGATCATTGAACAGGCAAGGGTGCAGATGCAGGCAAAAAACCTGACCGATGACCAGATCGAAACAGCCCTTGACTATACACGAAAATTCACTAGCCCCCTTATGATGATGATATGGGGACTGGTTGGATATACATTGATTTCATTAGTCCTCGGACTGCTTGCTGCCATTTTTCTTAAGAAAGATGATCCTAACGCTACAACTTCCTCACTGTAAACGATAAAAATGGATATCTCTGTTGTAATTCCCCTTCTGAATGAAGAAGAGTCTGTGCCGGAGCTTGCCTCTTGGCTGGAAAAAGTCATGACCGAAAATAACTTTTCCTGGGAGGTTATTTTTGTTGATGACGGCAGTTCCGACGGTTCCTGGCAGATCATTGAACAGCTTGCTTCGGGAAACCAAAACTTTCGCGGTATTAAATTCAGGCGTAATTATGGCAAAGCCGCGGCTTTAAACATCGCATTCCAGGAAGCTTCAGGCGATGTTGTCATAACTATGGATGCCGACCTCCAGGATTGTCCCGATGAGATCCCCGAACTATACCGGATGATCAGACAGGATGGGTTTGACCTGGTTTCGGGATGGAAGAAAAAACGTCATGATCCTGTTTCCAAAACCATACCTACCCGTTTCTATAACTGGTCGGCTCGCAGGATGTCGGGGATCAAACTGCATGACTTCAACTGCGGCCTCAAAGCATACCGTAATCCAGTCGTCAAAAGTATCGAGGTATACGGCGATATGCACCGTTATATCCCCTTCCTTGCCAAATGGGCAGGGTTCAGGAAAATCGGGGAAAAAGTCGTCCGCCATCAGAAACGTAAATATGGAAAGACAAAGTTCGGGCTGGACCGGTTTTACAAAGGGTACCTTGACCTGCTTACCATCTCTTTCATGTCGCGTTTCGTAAAACGTCCCATGCATTTCTTCGGCTTATGGGGAAGCCTGCTGTTCACCGCGGGTTTTTTCATTGCCATTTACCTGGCTTATGAGAAATTCTTTCACCAGGCTTTCAAAATGACAGAACGCCCCCTTTTCTTTTTCGGGCTTCTCGCAATGATCATGGGAACACAGCTTTTTGTTGCGGGATTTCTTGGCGAACTTGTAAGCCGGAATTCCTCCGACAGGAACCAATACCTTGTAGAAAAGAGGACGGGGTTTTAATTTGGCAGCTCCTGTATTGTTTTTATTATCTCAGAGCAAATGACGGATCCAAAAGATATTGAACGTAAGGTCAGATTTATGAGGAAGGTTGCGATCTTCCAGGAATCATCCGACAAATTACTGGCCCGTATTGCCGAGAGCCTTACCGAAATGGAAGTTTCTGTAGGACATAACATTGTTCTCAAAGGGGAATTGGGCGATTCGATGTACATCATCCTCGACGGTCGGGTGAAAGTTCACGATGGTGATTATATTTTCTCGGTGCTTAAAACCGGTGATGTTTTTGGGAAGTATTATCTTATTGACCAGCAGGAACGTTCGGCTACTGTAACGGCGCTTTCACATACCTTCCTGCTGCGCTTCAACCAGGATGAATTTCACAGGATCACCCAAAATGAAAATACTATATTCAAAGGAATACTGAAGACCCTGGTTCGCCGCCTGAGAGACATGAATGTGATCGAAGAACAGTTGGCTGCTCAGAACACCGAGATCCTTCAGCAGAAAAATACACTTGAAAAACAAAAACTGGAGCTTACCGAACTGAATTCGACGAAGGATAAATTTTTCTCCATCATCGC
>JAPLDN010000218.1 GCA_026391755.1 Bacteroidota bacterium | reverse complement strand
GTTATCCAGTTATCCAGTTATCCAGTTATCCCGCTATCCAGTTATCCCGCTATCCAGTTATCCCGCTATCCAGTTATCCAGTTATCCCTCCTCCATCCTTTCCCCATTTTGTTAACAATCGCTTTGTCTAAAAATTCCCCCCACCGATACCCGTATTTTTCATAATATTTTCTTTTCTTACTCTCATAAGGCTTTCAAAATGTAACTATTTTTTGGAACCCCCGTACAATACTGTTAATAAAAAGAAGTTATTAACATGAGTGGGTGAAAGTGGGAAAAAGTGGGAAAATTGACCGTATATTAGCACCGTTGAATTAAAAAATGGCCCCAATTACCAATCTTATCGGTGAATTTGAATGCAGGCTCGACGAAAAAAGCCGTGTCATTCTTCAGTCAGGTCTTAAAAAGCAGATCTCGCCGGAAGCGCAGGACAGGTTCGTCATCAACAGGGGGTTTGAGAACTGCCTGGTGTTGTATCCAATGAATGAATGGAAAGGCATCAGTGAAGACATCAACCATCTGAACCTGTATAACCGTAAGAACAGGGACTTCGCGAGGAACTTTTACCGCGGTGCTACGGAACTCACACTTGACAATGCCAGCCGTCTTCTTCTACCCAAGTCGTTGTTAAGCTATGCCGGTATCGTACGCGATGTCGTCCTGTTTGCATATTCCAACCGGATTGAGGTCTGGGCCAGGGATAGGTATGAAAAACTTATGACCGAAGGGCCTGAAGACTTTGCGCTTCTTGCCGAAGAAGTCATGGGCAAACAGGATAAAAAAGACAGCCGCGACGATGTACCATAAGCCTGTACTACTCAACGAATGCATAGAACTTCTCAACATCCAGCCGGACGGTGTCTATGTGGATGCAACGTTCGGTGGCGGAGGGCATTCAAAGGAGATCCTGAAAAGACTTGAAAGCGGCAGATTAATTGCTTTTGACCAGGATGAGGATGCGGCAGCGAATGCTTTTGAAGACCCCCGTTTCACCTTTGTAAACCACAATTTCAGGTTTATCAGGAACTTCCTCCGCCTTCACAAACAGGTTCCTGTTGACGGCATCCTGGCCGACCTGGGAGTATCCTCCCACCAGATCGATGTGCCGGAAAGGGGATTTTCAACACGCAGCGAGGGCGCATTGGACATGCGCATGGACCGCCGCAAGCCGCTTACAGCCCATACTATTATTAATACGTATAACGAAGAGAAGCTGGTTGGATTGTTCCGTATGTATGGTGAGATCATCAATGCAAGGAAACTTGCATCAAGAATAGCCGAATCACGGCGGGAAAAAGAAATTGCATCCACGACTGAGCTTGTTGCCATCGCAAAAACCTGCGCCGCAAAAGGGAAGGAGAACAAATACCTGGCGCAGGTTTTTCAGGCCCTGCGAATTGAAGTCAACCAGGAAGCCGAAATCCTGGAGGAGTTCCTGATGTATTGCCTGGATGTTCTGAAACTCGGAGGCAGACTGGCTGTCATAAGCTACCACTCCCTTGAGGATAAAAAGGTTAAGAATTTTTTCAGGACAGGAAATTTTGAAGGCGATCTGAAGAAGGATTTTTATGGCAACATTCTTTCTCCCTGGGAAATCGTTACCAGGAAAGGGATTATCGCAGGGGAAAGAGAAATTGAATTAAACAGCCGTGCCAGGAGTGCAAGACTCAGGGTAGCAGAAAAGAAGTAAAGGAAATCAGATATCAGATATCAGATATCGGATATCAAATATCGAAAAAATCAGTAATGACGGCGTTCAGGGGAAATAAAATGAGGGAAAATCCGGCCGAGGCCGAATGGAAGGATATTTCCTACGATGCCGTTCCCCGGGAAGAAATTGCCAGTGCAGCCGAAGCACCTGAAAAGGAGACTGTCCCTTCTGGTAAACCCGCGAAAAAATCACATAAGGGCAGGAAGAGGGTGCAGGACGTATTGGGCGGGGATTACCTGTCGAAAAAAAGCGTGGTCGACAATGTGCCCTTCCTTATTTATATCACTGTTCTGGCCTTGTTTTATATAGCCAATACCTACAATACCGAAAGGATGTACAAGCAGATTGAACGGACAAAGACTGAGCTCAAGGAACTCAGGTTTGAATACATCACAGCACGTTCGTCGCTGATGTTCGAGAGCAAACTTTCGGAGCTGAATAAAAGGACCCAGGCAATAGGCCTGAAGGAAACCCTCATCCCCCCTTATAAAATATTTTATTCGGGAGACTCAATTCAAACCGGGAACAGATGACCCAGGATGTAAGAAAAGGCATAATGACAAGAGTATACGTGGTTTACCTTGGTATACTGTTCTTTGGCCTTGCTGTTCTGGGAAGGGCTTTTTACATCCAGAATTTCGAGAAAACGGAATTGCTGGAAATGGCTAAAAAGCAGGAAATGCAGGTTTTTCCCATCGAAGCTATACGTGGTAACATCCTTTCCGATGACGGTACTTTACTGGCAGTCTCCGTTCCGATATTCGAACTAAGGATGGATCTGGTTGCCGATTCCCTTACCGATGAGGTGTTTAAGAACGGCGTTGATTCGCTTGCAATTTGCCTGGCTGGGCTTTATAAGGACAAATCACCCATGCAGGTTAA
Source organism: Bacteroidota bacterium (assembly GCA_026391755.1). Classification (GTDB taxonomy): domain Bacteria; phylum Bacteroidota; class Bacteroidia; order Bacteroidales; family FEN-979; genus CAIRDP01. The sequence goes on along the minus strand of JAPLDN010000218.1, from coordinate 12,566 downwards.
AGACAAGCTCTGGGAGGCCCGCAGGAACCAGGAAAGGTATTTCCTGATCAAACGCGAAGTCACCTATCCCGAACTGAAAAAGATACGCAGGTTCCCCATCTTCAGAAGAGGCCGGTTTAAGGGCGGCTTGATGGTGATCCCCCAGTGGGAACGGGAGCTTCCATACAAATCCCTGGCCCGCAGGATCATAGGATATGAGAAGGGCGAAGGGGATCAGAAAATATATGTGGGCCTCGAAGGCAAATTCACGAAACAGCTGGAAGGCATAGGGGGTTCAAGGATGATGCGCCGCGCCGGCGGAAGCAACTGGATGCCTGTCGACATTGAAAGCCAGGTTGAACCCCAGAACGGCCTGGATATAGTAACTACCATCGATATCGAGCTGCAGGACCAGGCCGAAGCCGCATTAAGGAAAGAGCTTATCGCCGACAGTGCCGATCACGGCTGCCTGGTAGTCATGGAAGTTAAGACCGGCTATGTAAAGGCCATGGTGAACCTTGGGAGGACGAAAAAGGGCGCTTATGAAGAAGTGTTTAACTATGCCATTGCCGAGGCAAATGAACCAGGTTCTACATTTAAACTTGCCTCATTCCTGGTTGCTCTGGAAGACGGTAAGATTGAACTCAACACTCCTGTACAGGTGGGGAACGGTATTGTCTATTTCGCCGGCCATAAGATCCAGGATTCACATCCCCCTACATCTTCGGTTTACACGGCCCAGCAGGTCTTCGAAAAATCCTCGAACGCTGGCACCGCAAAAATGATATATGCCAACTATTCGACTGATCCACAGAAATACATCGACGGACTTTACCGGCTTGGTCTGAACAAACCTCTCAACCTGCAGATAGACGGAGAACGGCCGCCCTATATCAAGAACACCAAAAGCAAATACTGGTCAGACCTCTCCCTCCCATGGATCGCCTATGGTTATGAAGTCGCCCTGGCTCCTATCCACCTTATTACCTTGTACAATGCCATCGCAAACAAAGGCAAAATGGTCAAGCCTCTTTTTGTAAAAGAAATACTCAGGAACGGCAAGGCGATTCAAACGTTCAAACCGGTTGTGCTGAATCCCCAGATCGTTTCTCCCTCGACTGTTCAGAAAGCCATGATCCTGATGGAAGGCGTTGTTCTGCGTGGTACCGGAACTGCCATCGCCAGCCCCATATACAGGATCGCAGGGAAGACCGGAACCGCTCAGCTCGCCCAGAACAACAGGGGATACAACCAGGGGACAAAGAATGTCAGGTACAAAGGTTCTTTCTGCGGCTTCTTCCCCGTGGAAAACCCAAGGTATACCATGATGGTGGTTATTGTAGACCCAAAAAAAGGAAAGTACTACGGAGGCGCCGTTGCCGCCCCGGTCTTCAGGGAAATATCCGACAGGCTTTATGCGAAACAGGAAGACATCTTTTTCCCCTTTAAAAAAGACAGTGTTAACAGCCTGGTGCCATTTGCAAATGCAGGCATGCAGTCCGACCTTAATGAAGTTTACAGTACACTCGGTTATAATATAAATAAGGTGGATGTTCGTGCACTCTGGACCCAGGCTGTCCCAAACGAATCAAAGATCATATTATATCCCCAGGTCGTATCCAGGAATTTCATGCCTGATGTGAGCGGAATGGGGCTCAAAGACGCGGTATTCCTACTCGAACAAATGGGCCTCAATGTGGTTGTGAACGGCCGGGGTTCGGTGGTAAACCAGAGTGTGAAGCCCGGAACGCTTGTAAACAAAGGCATGCCGGTGGTACTTGACCTTGAGGGCCCAAAAGCTAAAGCTAAATCCCAGACATGAAAAAGCTGAGCAAGATAGTGCCTCAACATTTGGTCCTCGAAAGCAGGGGTGACACGAATATTATGGTCAGTTCACTGCAGTTTGACTCAAGGCAGGTTATGCCGGGCGATGTGTTTGTAGCTGTCAGGGGCAGTGTTTCCGACGGCCATAATTTCATCGGTATGGCAATAGAAAAAGGCGCTTCTGCTATTGTTTGTGAGTCCTGCCCTGTGGAAATGCCGGGATTTATTACCTGGATCAGGACCGCCGACAGCGCCCTGACTCTTGGCGAGATGGCTTCGGCCTTTTATAATCATCCTTCCCATAAACTTCAACTGGTGGGGATAACAGGCACCAACGGAAAGACGACGACAGTTACGCTTCTGCACAGCCTGTTCACGGAACTCGGTTATAAGGCAGGACTGCTCAGCACAATAAAAAACCTGGTAAATCAGCGAGGGGTCGCTGCCACCCATACCACCGCCGATCCCATCCAGGTCAACCGCCTGCTGAATGAAATGTGTGAAGAAGGATGTGAATACTGCTTCATGGAAGTAAGTTCACATGCAGTGGATCAAAAGCGTATTGCCGGTCTGAGGTTCAGAGGGGCGATATTTTCAAACCTCACGCATGACCACCTGGATTATCACAGGACATTTGATGCATATCTCAAAGCGAAGAAGGGCTTTTTTGATGGTTTGCCTGACTCCGCCTTTGCACTGGTTAACAAGGACGACAAAAACGGCCTTGTTATGCTTCAGAACACAAGGGCTGCAAAATTCACTTACAGTCTTCAATCCATGGCTGATTTCCGCTGCAGGATAGTCGAAAACGAATTTACCGGCCTGCATCTCAGCATTAACGGTCAGGATGTATGGTTCAGGCTGATAGGATCCTTTAATGCTTACAATATTTTATCGGTGTATGCCGCCGCGGTTTTACTCGGGCAGGAATCTTTCCGGGTCCTCACTCTTCTGAGCCGCACAGGCCCCGTCGAAGGACGGTTCAATTACATCAACGGTCCGGGAAACATCACCGCGATCATTGATTACGCTCATACTCCGGATGCTTTGAAGAATGTCCTGGAGACCATTAACGACATCCGCCATCATAATGAGAAACTCATTACGGTTGTAGGGGCGGGAGGCAACAGGGATACGACGAAAAGACCGGTCATGGCAAGAATTTCAGCCAGCCTCAGCGACCAGTTGATCCTGACGTCCGACAATCCCAGGTTTGAAGAGCCGGAAGCCATCCTTGAAGAAATGGTAAAGGGCATTGAAGTTACCGATGCACGTAAGGTCCTGGTGATCGCCGACCGCAGGCAGGCAATAAAGACAGCTGTTACCCTGGCCGGGGAGAACGACATCATTCTGGTTGCAGGCAAAGGACACGAGACCTACCAGGAGATCAAGGGAGTGAAATACCCTTTTGACGACAGGGAAATAGTGAAAGAATTATTATCTATAAAACATTAGCCTATGTTGTACTATTTATTTAAATGGCTGCATAAAGCGTTTAATGTCCCCGGGGCCGGCCTCTTCACGTTCATTTCATTCAGGGCTGCATTTGCGCTGATCACTTCGTTGTTCATCTCGATGATGATCCTGGTTGCAACAGTATGGCTTGGTTTTATAGGCTTCCTCGATGATTATATAAAGGTGTTCAAGAAGAACAAGAAAGGCTTGCCGGGTAAACTGAAGATACTGGGACAGGTAGGGTTGGGACTTATTGTGGGATTCACCATGTATTTCAGCGATAAGGTGGTGATCAGGGAAAAGACGAGGAACCAGGCTTATGTTTCGTCCCAGGACATTTTCAAGGTTGAAAATGCATCGGAAAGGATTAGTCCTTTTTCGAAGTCCGAGATCAAGTCGACAAAAACCACTATCCCTTTCATAAAGCACAACGAGTTCGATTACAGCTGGCTTATTTCCTGGATCAGTCCGGGAGCAAAGAATTGGACATGGCTTGTATTTATCCCTATTGTCATTTTTATCATTATCGCGGTTTCCAACGGAGCAAATCTCACCGACGGGCTTGACGGACTTGCCAGCGGGACATCAGCCATTATCGGAATAACACTGGGAATACTGGCTTATGTATCGGGTAACACAAATTTCGCCGATTACCTCAACATTATGTATATCCCGAACACAGGCGAGCTGGCGATCTACATTGCAGCATTCGTCGGGGCCTGTATCGGGTTCCTCTGGTATAATTCTTACCCTGCCCAGGTATTCATGGGCGATACCGGCAGCCTTGCCCTCGGGGGGATCATTGCTGTTTTCGCGATCATCATCCGCAAGGAAATCATGATCCCGATATTCTGCGGGATCTTCCTTGCAGAAAACCTTTCGGTGGTGATGCAGGTGAGTTATTTCAAGTATACAAAAAGAAAGTTCGGAGAGGGCCGGAGGATATTTAAAATGTCACCCCTCCACCATCATTATCAGAAGCTTGGTTACCATGAGTCAAAAATCGTAATGAGGTTCATTATCGTGGGGATCATGCTGGCGGTACTGTCGATAGTAACATTAAAAATCAGATAAGCACCTCCGACATCTGATATCGGATGTCGGATAAGAGTAAAGAAACAACATATAACTAAAATAAAAAGTTATGACTTTAGAATCCCTGGCATTACAAGGAAATACGAATGTGTACGACAATCTGGCGGCTACTGTCTCAGGTCGGATCCGTGAGGCCCGGAAGGCTTGTTTCAGGGAATGGTTCGCCGATTTCAGCAACACCGAGCACAGGATGGAATTTGTAGCCAATATTCATGGTATCGAATTCATAAACGATTCTATGTCGGTTAGCTTAAACGGTGCCTGGTTTGCACTTGAAACCATGTCGAAACCTGTCATCTGGATAGCAGGGGGAGGAAGTTCGAATAAGGAACTTGAATTCCTAAAAAAGCTTATCGAAAAGAAAGTCAAGGCCATTATATGCCTGGGGCCGGGAAATGAATCCATCCATGAGTCTTTTAGTGAGTCTGAAATTCCCATAGCCGATACTTATACCATGGCCGAAGCAGTTGAGGCTGCGTATTACCTCGGCAGGAAGGGAGATGTGGCATTATTCTCGCCGGGTTGCAAGGAGGACGCGATCTTCGACAGCCATGAAGCCAGGGGCATTGCTTTCAGGAATGCCGTAAAGAATCTTTAAGAGAAGCTGTATGGCCAACACGTTTAAAAACATCAAAGGCGATAAGGTGATATGGATAGTGGTTGTCATTCTATCGATATTCTCTTTGCTGGCTGTCTATAGTTCAACCGGGACCCTTGCCTATAAAAAGCAGCACGGGAACACCGAATATTATCTTATGAAACACCTGCTCATCCTGGGTTTTGGATTCGGGCTGATGTATCTTACCCATCTGATAAAATATACATATTTTTCAAGGATCTCGCAGATCGGGCTGATCCTGACATTTCCCCTGCTTGCGTTTACGCTGGTGTCGGGCACCAATCTTAACGAAGCAAACCGCTGGCTTACGGTTCCTATCGTCAATCTTACCTTCCAGAGTTCCGATATGGCAAAACTTTTCCTGATAATGTACCTGGCCAGGGTACTGAGTAAGAAGCAGGAACTTGTTGAGAATCTGAGGAAAGGATTTCTGCCTGTGATCCTCCCTGTGATCGCGGTCACCGTACTTATTTTGCCTGCGAACTTTTCCACGGCAGCCATTTTATTTGTCACCTGCCTGGTGTTAATGTTTATCGGCCGTATCAGCCTGAAATATATTTTCTCACTGATCGGATTGGGGATTGTTTCAGTAATTATGATTTTTGTAATCGCCATAGTTTTCCCCCATTTATTTCCCCGTGGCGAAACCTGGGTTAAACGCGTGGATCATTTCATCCATGATGAAAAGGCCAGTGCCGACGCCACTTACCAGGTTGACCAGGCCAAGATCGCTATTGGGTCGGGTGGTGTGTTTGGTAAATCCCCTGGCAAGAGCACCCAGAGAAATTTCCTTCCACACCCTTATTCTGATTTCATTTTTGCAATCATAATTGAAGAATACGGACTGATTGGGGGGAGCTTTGTCATGCTGCTATACCTGATATTGTTTTTCAGGGTGATCAGGATAGCGGGGAAATGCCAGGGTAATTTTGGCGCCTTGCTATCGCTTGGGATAGGATTCAGCATGGTGTTCCAGGCAATGATCAATATGGCTGTGGCCGTGAACCTGTTCCCTGTGACCGGGCAGACTTTGCCCCTGATCAGTATGGGTGGGACTTCAATCTGGTTTACCAGTATTGCCATAGGGATTATTTTAAGCGTCAGCAGGATGACGGAAATCGACACCCGTGACGGAACCGAGGTGGAGATACTTACCGATCATGGCATTAAAGAGATAGGAGAATTGGTTCCGGCTTAGGTTATATCAATGACGAAAATAATTATCAGCGGAGGAGGTACAGGGGGGCATGTGTTCCCGGCTATTGCCATTGCTAATGCTATCAGGGCTAAGCATGCCGATGCTGATATCCTTTTCATCGGGGCCAGGGGCAGGTTAGAGATGGAAAAAGTCCCGGCAGCCGGTTATAGGATCGAGGGATTGACGATTGCAGGCTTTCAGAGAAAATTAAGCTGGAAGAACCTGGTTTTCACGTTTTAGCTTCTCGGGAGCATGATCTGGGCAAGGAAACTCGTTTCAGGCTTTGGACCTGAAGTTGTGGTTGGGGTTGGAGGATATGCCAGCGGGCCGGTTCTTAGGACGGCAGTTGCCATGAAGATACCGGCTCTGATACAGGAGCAGAACTCATTTCCTGGCATCACAAACCGCATGCTGGCAGGGAAAGTCCAGAAGATCTGTGTGGCCTATAAAGGGATGGAAAAATATTTCCCGAAGGAAAAACTGGTACTTACAGGAAACCCTATCAGGCAGGATCTGGCCGGGTTAAGTGGTAAAAGGCCTGAGGCTTTCCTGCATTTCGGGCTGGCTGAAAACAAGATTACAATTCTGGTGATCGGCGGAAGCCTCGGAGCCGGCACTATCAATCAAAGTGTTATGCAATGCATAATCAGAGGCAATTCCGTCGGCTCTCAGCAGTGGCTCTGGCAATGCGGGAAATATTATTTTGAAAAGATCAGGAAGGACCTTACGGCTGCAGGGATCAGCAGCGAAAGGGTGGATATAAAACTGCATGCCTTCATCGACCGCATGGACCTGGCCTATTCTGCCGCCGATTTGGTAATTTCCAGGGCCGGGGCTATTGCAATCTCTGAATTATGTGCAGCCGGGAAACCGGTTATCCTGATCCCCTCTCCCAATGTGTCCGAGGACCACCAGACAAAAAATGCGCTGGCGCTTGTTGAGAGGAAAGCGGCTATTATGATCAGGGACAACGAAGCAAAGGAGAAACTTGGGAGTTCAATAACGGGGTTGATCAATGATACCGCCCTGCAGGAAGAATTAAAACGAAACATAAGGACCATGGCGGTTACGGATGCAGCGGACAGAATCGCTTCAGAGGTCCTGGGATTAATCAGAACAGTAAAGTCATAAACAACAAATGAAACCTCAGGAGATTTCATCGGTATATTTTCTTGGGATAGGCGGGATCGGTATGAGCGCCCTTGCCAGGTATTTCAGGCACCTGGGCGCAGCAGTCAGCGGTTATGATAAAACCCCGACCGCATTGACCCGGCAGCTCGAGGCGGAAGGTATGAAAATCCATTTCGAGGAAGACCCTGCCCTCATCCCCGCGAACACTGAACTTGTGATATACACCCCGGCCATCCCCAGGGAAAATAAAGAATTAAACTTCATCATCAAAAAACAGATCCTCCTGATGAAGCGCTCCGAGGTGCTGGGGATGATATCCTCCGACTACTTTACCATAGCAGTCGCAGGCACCCACGGGAAAACCACCACATCCACGCTGATCGCGCATATCCTTAAAAGTGCAGGCATCCCCCATATTGCATTCCTGGGAGGCATCTCAAAGAATTACGGGACCAATTTCCTAATTGAAACTTCAGGTACAAAACCTCTCGTATGTATTGTTGAGGCCGACGAATTTGACCGTTCTTTTCTTCAGCTCACACCCGATATTGCAATTGTCACTTCTGCCGATCCCGACCATCTCGACATTTACAATACGCATAAGGAGATGCTTGCTTCATTTCAGGAGTTTACAGGAAAAATAAGAAAAGGAGGCTCGCTGATCATGAAAGCAGGCGTCGGGCTGAAACCTCTGGGGCAATCGGCTTACAATGTTTTTTCCTATTCACTGGAGAATAAGAAACCTTCGGCGCCTACCGGGATGAAGGGATTTAAAGCAGGGGGCTTTGGTATACGTAACGGAGTTTACCATTATGATTTTTGCAGTGCAAATGATGTATGGAAAGACCTTGTACTCGGTTTACCCGGCTTGTTTAATCTCGAAAATGCCCTTGCCGCTAATGCTGCAGCTTTCCTGATGGGTTTAAGCCAATCCAGGGTAGCCAGGGCGATGAAGTCATTCAAGGGGGTGGTAAGGAGGTTTGATTTCCAGGTGAAAAGAAGGGGATTCGTTTATATCGACGACTATGCCCATCACCCTGAAGAATTGAGAGCCTGTATTGTTGCAGTAAAAGAAATGTATCCGGGCCGCAGTATTACAGGTGTCTTCCAACCCCATTTGTATTCGCGGACCCGTGACCTTGCCGCAGAATTTGCAGAGAGCCTGAGCCTCCTCGATGAAATCGTGCTGCTTGATATTTACCCTGCGAGGGAGAAACCAATAAAAGGTGTGAGCAGTGAACTTATCCTGGAGAAGCTGAAGACAGGCAATAAACGATTAATTGAAAAAGGAAAATTGGTGAAATACCTTAAAAAGCTTCAGCCATCGGTCCTGCTGACGCTGGGAGCAGGCGACATAGACCAGCTTGTACCATCTGTCAGAAAAGCATTCGCGAAATGAAAAAGTTCTGGAAAATAGTTTATGTTTCTCTCTGGGTATTATTCGTGGCGGGTGCGTGTGTATTGGTGGGATTTACAAATTTCGAACAATACTACAGACCCTGCAACAGGATCTATATTACTATGGATTACGGGAAGGCTGACAGGCTAATCACTAAGGAAGATATTGACTCCCTGATCCGCAGAAACACAGGAAAAATCAGTGGCAAGCCAATGGGATGGGTTAATATACGCCAGATTGAGAAATCCATTACAGCCCAGGCTTACGTTGAAAATGCCCATGTTTACGAAAGCCTCGACGGTAACATTTTTGCCGAAGTCAAACAAAGGGAGCCCATACTGCGCATCATCAACAGTAAGTTTGAAACTTTTTATATAGACGGATCGGGTCGACTGCTTCCACCCAATCCTTTCTTCCCTGCAAGGGTTCTGATTGCAAGCGGCAATATTTCCCATTCCTACATGGCAAACCGGAATTTCAGGATAGAAACACCTATGATGGGTGATACGGTTGGGCCGGCCGATACCCTGATGTTTGACCTTTACAAACTGGCATTATACATTAACCGTGATAAATTCCTGAAAGCTGAAATAGACCAGGTCTTTGTCACGCCTTCAAAAGAATTCGAGCTTGTGCCAAAGGTGGGGAAGCATGTGATTATGCTTGGCCGGGCCGATAATCTTGACGAAAAATTCAAGAAGCTCCTGGTTTTTTATAAGCACGGACTTAATATCATGGGATGGAATAAATATAATTATATAAATATAAAATACAGAAATCAAGTAGTTTGTTCAAAACTTCAGTAGCATATGAAAAACTCAGGCATCATTGTCGGTCTCGACATAGGAACAACAAAAATCGCCGTCATTGTAGGGCGTAAAAACGAACATGGGAAAATAGAAATTCTTGGTTATGGGAAAGTCCCAAGCATTGGCGTGAAACGAGGTGTTGTAGCCAATATTGAAAATACTGTGCAGTCGATCCGTGAAGCTGTTGCTGAAGCTTCGTCCAAATCGGGTGTTGACATAAAATATGTGAATGTTGGCATTGCAGGTCAGCATATTAAAAGCCTCCAGCACAGGGGAAGCATGATACGCGAGAATTTCGATACCGAGATCAGCCAGGAAGATATCGACAAGCTTTGCAACAGCATGTATAACCTCAATATGAATCCCGGTGAAGAGATTCTCGATGTAATTGCCCAGGAATTCAGTATTGACGGGGATCACGGGATTCCTAAACCAAAAGGTATGAACGGCAGGCTGCTTGAGGCAAATTTTCACATCATTATCGGACAGACTGCTGCGGCAAAAAACATATATAAATGTGTGAGAAAAGCAGGGCTTGAGGTTGTAGAGCTGATACTGGAGCCAATTGCATCGGCCGAAGCTGTATTGAGCGAGGATGAAAAAGAAGCAGGGATAGTGCTGGTCGACATTGGTGGCGGCACATCCGACATTGCAATTTTTCATGAAGGGATTATCCGCCATACGGCTGTCATTCCGCTTGGAGGCGAGATAATCTCCGAAGATGTCAAAGAAGGTTGCTCCATAATAAAGAAACATGCCGAGGAACTGAAAATAAAATTCGGATCGGCCCTTGCACGTGAGAATAAGGAAGAGGAGATTGTGGCTATTCCCGGTCTCCGCGGCAGGCCCCCCAAGGAAATAAGCCTTAAAAACCTTGCGAATATAATACAGGCACGAATGGAAGAGGTCATAGAACATATCTACTATGAAATCAAGAATTCGGGTTACGAAAAAAAACTGCTCGGCGGGATTGTCCTTACCGGCGGTGGAGCACAACTGAAACACATTGCCCAATTGACTGAATTTATCACAGGCTTTGATACCCGTATAGGCTATCCCAATGAACACCTCAGCAACGAGATCCCTCCCGAGATGGCAAGCCCAATGTACGCTACCGGTGTTGGCCTGGTTGAGATCGGTATTGAACGTTATGAAAAAGAGCAGGAAAAGCTGAAAGATGTTGAGGAGGAGCCTGAAGAACCCAGGGCTGAACCGGGGAAACAAAAGAAAGTAAAAGTAAAGAAAGTGAAGGACCCAGCTAAAATCAGGAGGTCATTCCCCGAACTTTTCCTTGATAAGATTAAGGGTTTATTTGAGGAGGATATTGAATAAACTCCGCTATTAACAATCAATCTGTTGATAAAAAAATAAAAAGAAAAAAAAACGGCCAGTTCTATTATTTAATTTTAAACGGATCTAATTACCAGACAAATGAGCGACCTTATAAAGTTTGATCTGCCTAAGAACCAATCATCTATAATAAAAGTCATAGGTGTAGGTGGTGGTGGCAGCAATGCTGTGACCCATATGTATAACCAGGGAATCGTCGGAGTAGACTTCATAATCTGCAATACTGATGCCCAGGCTATGGAATCCAGCCCTGTTCCCACAAAAATCCAGCTGGGCGCAAATCTCACCAGCGGTCTTGGAGCAGGCGCGGTTCCTTCGGTGGGCCGTAACGCGGCCCTTGAAAATGCCGCTGAAATCAGGGCCATTCTGGATAAGGGGACGAAAATGCTTTTCATCACAGCAGGCATGGGGGGAGGTACGGGCACCGGCGCCGCTCCGGTTATAGCACAGATCTCGAAAGAGCTCGATATCCTTACTGTGGGAATAGTGACCATTCCTTTTGCTTTTGAAGGAAGAAAGCGTAAACAATATGCCGAAGAAGGACTTCAGCAGCTGAAGAAACAGGTTGACTCCTTATTGATCATAAGCAATGACAAACTCAGGGAACTATGCGGCGACCTCAGGCTGACTGCCGCATTTAAAAAAGCCGATAACGTCCTTACAATGGCCGCCAAAGGCATAGCCGAGATCATTACGGTAACCGGACATATCAACGTTGACTTTGAAGATGTTAAGACAGTGATGAGAGACAGTGGGGTGGCTATCCTCGGAACCGGTGTCGCCGGAGGTGAAAACCGTGCCCTGCGTGCTGTGGAAGAGGCATTAAGCTCTCCCCTGCTCGACAACAACGATATTGAAGGAGCAAGTAACCTTTTGCTTTACATCTCAAGCGGAACTGATGAGATCACAATGGATGAGGTAACCGAGATTACCGATTATATCCAGGGCAAGACTAAGTCCTCTGCTGAAGTCATCTGGGGAACCGGTATCGACGTGAACCTGGCTGAAAATATCAGTGTTACCATTATCGCTACAGGCTTTGATCCTGAACACAGGCAAAAAGACCCTTCCAGGCCACAGGATGTTATACTTCACGATCTTTATAACCATAAGATTGAGCCTAAGGTTGAAAAACGTTTCATCGACCAGCGTCAGCCTGCTCCCGCACCGAAAACAGAAGAAAAAATTGAAGAGATCGCCAGGGTAAGTCAAATGCCAGAACCAAGAGTTGCTGAACCTGAGCTTGCCTTCGAATCATCAGTTGAACTAAGCGCCGATACCAATCCGAGATCTGTTGAATTCACACTTGAAAATCCTCAGGTCTTTATCCAGCCGGAGACTATTGTAAGTGAAACCATAAGCGTAAGGGAACCAGAGCTTGTCAATGAAGTTGCTTCCCATAAGGTTGAAGAGCCTTCACCCTATATTAAGGTCCAGCCTTTGGAACATCCGGGGTTTGGACATTCGCAGGACGACCATGATCGCAGGGCCAATGAAAGGGTAAATAAACTCCGGGCGCTTAGCGAGAAACTGAAGAACATTACACCTATCGATCCGACAAATATTTATGAACTTGAATCCGTCCCGGCCTATAAGCGCAGAAACGTAGACCTCCTGGATGTTGCTCCTTCGTCGGAACCCAGTGCGCCAACTTATTCGCTGGGTGAATCGGCCGATAAAAGCATTGAGATCCGTTCTGAAAATTCT
>JAPLDN010000194.1 GCA_026391755.1 Bacteroidota bacterium | reverse complement strand
GGATTATATAAAAAGCCTTTTTCTTTTTTCGGTGCATTTGAGTTCGGCGGGAAACGATATCGCTGGGATGCAATGGGTTTTTACGAACTCAGCTCATGGAAATTCGGGGGAGAATTTATCCGGTACTACCAGATGTATGCAGCAGGTCCCAGAGTTGAGTTTTCATTCCTCAGAAATAAGATTATCACGGTTTTTCACTCCAGCTTGTGGGATTGGGTTTACGGCAGGTATGCAGCCATGTTCGGGATTTATGCAACTTTTGGCAATATGAAACCCGCATCCGGTAAAATCAAATCCATGCCTGTCATTGAAAAGGAATAATGAGAGGATCTTGTTCAGAACCGTAACGTGATTTTTTTACTGGTTGAATCTCCGTTTTTTACTAATATTCAAATAACATTTTTACTTTTGCACCCCTAATTATAACAAGAATATATGGATTCTGATCCTTATCCATCAAATCGGTCAAAAAATGACATGGCCAGATTATAATATCTTTTTTACTACCATCCTTCCATGTTCAAAGTTTATTATTAAAAATGGAAGGAAGTTAACATGACTACCTTTAAATTGCTCTCAAAGTTTCTTCCCCAATCAAACCTGCCGATAATAGCCGGCTTAACACTACTCTTCGTGGGGTTGGTAATGGTTTGTGATGCACAGGCGACTCGTGACACTACACCTGTACAAGACCAATGGTGGAATCTTCATTTTCAAAGTACTGTTCTGGCCCAGTATCATCCTGCCTTCACTGCCAAATACTCAGGAATGAACAGTCTTGAGAAAAATGCTGAAAGTACTGTTTCCATCACTTCAACCCTGTTTTTAGGAGCACGGCTCTGGAAAGGGGCACAGGCTTATTTCAATCCTGAATTATCGGGAGGCACAGGCTTTTCACAAACCCGTGGGATTGCCGGATTTACCAATGGCGAAGTTTACCGGGTGTCGGACCCTGCCCCTCATATCTATATAGCTCGTTTGTATTTACGACAGTTGATTTCATTATCGGATGATCCTGTTTTTAAATCGGATGACCTGAATCAACTGGCCGTGAAGGAACCGGAGTCCTATGTGTCAATTAACGTGGGGAAGTTCAGTATCATGGACTTCTTTGATAATAACGCTTATAGCCATGACCCACGAACACAATTTTACAATTGGGCACTGATGGGTAACGGAGCATGGGATTACCCTGCAAATACAAGGGGATATACCTATGGACTGGTTATGGAATTAGTGAAAAAAGGCTGGGCCGTCAGGCTTGGATTCGTTATGGTGCCAACAACACCCAATGGCTCGAAAATGGATTTTAATATCTGGAGGTCAAATTCCTCCGCTTTGGAGTTAGAGAAAAGGTATAAAATCGGGAAGCAATCTGGTATTCTTCGAATTATGGGTTACCTGGCCCAGTCCCGAATGGGGAATTATCAGGATGCAATGAATTGGGGAAAGTCGCATGATACTATTCCACTTTTAGATTCTTCAAGGGTTTTAGGACATACCAAATACGGGTTTGGGATTAATATCGAGCATACGATTAGCCGGAATATCGCACTTTTCCTCAGGGGGAGCTGGAATGACGGACATAATGAAACCTGGGTGTTTACTGAAATCGACAGGGCAATAAGTTTTGGAGTTTCAATCAAAGGAGAGCTTTGGAAGATGAAAAATGATAACATCGGAGTGGCATTTCTGGTCAATGGGCTATCGACTTATCATAGAAACTTTTTAAAAGCCGGGGGATATGGTTTTATTATCGGAGATGGAGCTTTGAATTATGCGCCTGAATTTATTACAGAGGTTTATTACTCTTTCCGGTTCTTTAGAAAGTTTCTATGGCTAACACCGGATTTTCAATTTATCCTTAATCCTGCGTACAATCTGGATAGAGGCCCGGTCTATGCTTTTGGAATCCGGGCTCATATTGAATTTTAAAAGAAACTTCACATCGGGTAAACTGAGCTATTCAACTTTCAAAGCACTCACATGCAGCCTGGCATTTTTACTGCAATTCATAAGAATCCTCACCTGATGCAGTGCTCCGAGTTGTGAAGGTTTTAAAGCTGTTGACACATGCAGATCTTTTTCCATCCCACTGTTATCATCCCAGGCGGCAATAACCTCCCGGGATGAATTATCCCAGTTGTAAATCTCAATAGTTTTTCGTCCCGGGCTCCAGGAATTATCCGTCCAGCGCATGGTAATGGAGATAGAATCCTGAAAAAAAGGCCCAATATCATACCAGGCTTTTCCGCTTTCCAGGCCTGAAGCTATCCTCAGGCCGTTATCACAATACACTTCACTCTGGCAGGAACAACTCCCTTCAAATCCGGCAACCTGATCTCCCATGTGCCAGACACCGGGCAAGCAAAGTGTCGAAACCTTATGGCAAGGGCATTTGGCAGAAGCTTCAATTACCGGATAAGGCGCTTCCCAGAACAGATGATTCATTTTCACAAAACTCAACAGAAACCCATTACGGTCCATCCACCCTTCGTATTCTTTTTTCGGGAGTGAATCATTCATACCGGTAAGTCCCGCCTGTGTCCTGTACTCGTCAATCGCCTTACGCATGATACATTTTTCTCTATTACCTGAATACCAAAGATGCTCATCCAAAAAATACCATTCCGGAACTTCTTTCATGCCGACAGGTGGATGAAGCTTCTGCATCGGCGTGTATCGATCTTCCCTTAATAACATTGCTTCCCCGGTTTTCATCTCCCAAAAACCTTCAGGCGGCGGCCAGGAATTATTGTCGCCCCAACCCGGCTGATGAATAACACCCCAGTAGACAGGGAATAGGATATTCTCATAAGCCAGGTCAACCCGAGCCAGCTGAACGAAGGCAGCGATGGCATTGTGGTCTTCATGATAATCTTTGATATGAGTTGTAAAGACCACGGCATCATGATATTTTTTAAAGATGTCTTTTAAATCAATAATAAGGTTTTTCCCAGTTAATGACTTGCCTGAGGCTGAAACTTTCAAACCGGAAGCAGTGGTAAAAATACTGTCCTTGTATTTTAGCATATCTTCAATAAAATCATCCGGGTAGCCCAGGGTTATCAGGTCTTCTGGAGCCAATCCAATATGGGCAAGGGCCCTTTTCGATTCTTCAACCCGCAACTTCCCATATCTTTCCGATTCTAAAGATGAACATACTGAACCTAAACAGGTTGAATCTTCCTTTGGACATCCGTTCTTCCAGAAATAGCAAGATGAACCGTATCCCTCCCCGTTGGTAAGAAGCACAACCTTTACCGCTTTTCCCATCTGTAAGGCATAATAAATGACACCAGCAAAACCGAGTATCTCATCGTCAGGGTGAGGAGCGATAACAATTATCGTGGAAACTCGATGTATCCGGGATCTTATATCTGATCCATTGGCTGATGGTTGACTTCTTACCTGTATGCAAAGGAATAATGTCAATATAATACTCAATCTTATAAGACGGTAATCCGGAAAGAAGTGAAATAATTGAATGTTGTGCATGATTTCCAATTATGGGGAGACAGGATGGTTAAAAGAACAAGAGGCCGCCCGTTTCAGATTACGTTGAAGAAAAAATTCAGAAACAAATGTAGAAAGCGTAACATAAGGATTCTATAAAATAATCCTAAATTTTACCGGATTGAATAAAATGCTCCGGTTTTTCTACTGGAAGTGAAAGATGTTTCGCTATTTTATTATCCCTGTTGCCCGCGCATGGCATATCTCAGCCTGATCTCAGCTTCTTTACTCTTATCTGAGATAAAAATCACAGTTCTTCCACCGTCAAGCACAATTGGGAATTTATCGAGAACCGATCCGGTTGCAGGTTTTAAATGCGGGCCATTGAGCCGATGGTTTGTCAAACTCATGCGATTGGCCAAAGCATCATTTTTCCTGTTTCTGGTATTTTTCAAAGGGGAATTTTTAATATTTGCAACAATATAGGCATTTTTTGCGTCATTTGCTTTATTTACAGGGATTTATTTTAAGTTTTCGTGACAGTATCCCTGAACAGGACCAGATTAAAAAGAAAGAGGCCGTCCTTTTGGGACAGCCTCAAGATCTGTAAATATAGCAAACTGGTTAGCTTACGCTATTTTAACGTTTACTGCATTTAATCCTTTTTTTCCTTCCTGAAGAGTGAAAGTTACTTCATCGTTTTCCCTGATTTCATCAATAAGGCCTGATGCGTGCACAAAATACTCTTTGTTTGACTCTTCGTCTTTAATAAATCCAAATCCTTTACTATTGTTAAAGAATTTGACAACACCTTTGTTCATAATACTATAATTTTTAATAATTTGTGCAAAGATACAACATTATTTCTTACAATCACTAATTTATTATATATTTATTATTTGTGATGAGGATTTACTTCTGAAATCATCATCAAAACATGGGCGGATGACCTGCTGAAATTTTCGGCGTTCATACCTTTTCCTGTAAGCGGGTGGTAATTTTCCCTGATTGGCCGGGCAGGATCGGAGAGGCCTTCGCAGTTTCTGAAAAGCTTATTCATGAGAAGCACTGCATCATCACGGTATCCGTATTTCAGCAAGCCCCTGATGGCAAAGTATGCCTGGTCGAGCCAGACCGGGCCCCGCCAGTAACCCTTTTCAGGGTTAAACCCCTGATTGTCTGCAGCTACAGTAGGAAACGGGACAAAAGTATTGAATTCCTCTTTGCTCATTATCAGGTTGCGGATACGCCTGGCCTGCTCCTTGGTTGCAATCCCAGCCCACAGTGGTAGCCAGCCATTCGGTTCGGCTACAAGTATGGGTTTCTTTGTTACCAGGCCAATGTCGTAGAAAAATCCCGAACGATCATCCCACATCATCGTGCGGATCAGTTTCCCCAGCGTGAAAGATTCCTCATCAAGGGTTTCAGCAAGGGCTGCTTGACCCAGGACAAGTGCGAGGAATGAAAGACAGTGTTTTTCCACAAAAAGATACGAGTTTAGGTCTGCGCTTTCCTGGTCCATGCTCCAGGCATGGGAGTTATTCTGCACCATTCGGGCGCTGTCGAAACGCACCGCATTATCCCATCCGCTTTCCCAGCGTGCTGCCTGCAAAGTGCCGTCGGTGGAACCATATTCGCATAAACCGTTATGGTCATGATCGCGGTTTTTATACCACCAGCGGTGATACTTAAGAAGCTTCGTGAACATCTCCCTCACGAAACAGGTATCTGAAGTTTGCCTGAAGATCTCCGCCACGGCCCATGCTGCCAAGGGTGGCTTGGTGTCACGGTAGTTATTTTCGGTGCTGTCAATGAAAATACAATCGGCTACCATCCCCGATGAATCCTGGTAATCAAACATAGCACGTATATTATTCTTTGCAAGTTCAGGGGCAATGCTGGCAAGGGCATAAGCCTGTTTCCAGCTGTCCCAGGCCCAGAAACCGGCAAAATCCTTATACGATGGATACACTCCTTCGTGTTTCAATCCCCCGGCAGGGCCCTGACGGTTATTCAGCAACGTAAAAATGCATTTTGCAGCCAGGGAATTGACCGGGATGAGATCCGTATCATTGGTGTGTGCGGATTTCCCCTCTAACAGGGCCCATCGTTTGAGTGCTGAGAGGTATACAGGCGAATCGGCCCTTAGCTTCCCGGGGGGAGGATACTCTGCATTGGTTTGTGCCGAAGCCGCAGATCCCAGCAACAGGAGTCCTGAAAGGATCGGTTTAAACAGGTGTTGCAAACTGAACAAATTGAACAGGCTCATGTTATCTGACTTCAATATGGGCGGTTAGCAAAGGGGTTGCCGAATCAGGGCCAATAAGTAAATCATATCCCCCGGGCTCAACCGAATAATCTTGTATGCCGGGGTCAAACAAGCGAAAGTCATTCACGGCAACCTTCAGAACAAAAAGTTCCGCTGAAGCATTCCTGACATTTTTCCGAAGAAAACCGCAGAGGGATTTCAGGGGCCTGTCAAAACGGGAATCTTTCTTCCGTAAATAGACCTGGACCACCTCGTCCCCGTCGAACGGTCCGTCGTTTTTCACTTTTACCTTAAGTGTAATGGTGTCGGCGGATGAATATTGTGGTTTATCCACCCCAGCTTCCAGGTATGCGAATTTCGAATAGCTGAGCCCAAAACCAAAAGGCCATATGGGTTCCCCGGTAAAATATTTGTATGTCCTGCCTTTCATCGAATAATCGGTAAATCTCGGAAGCTCATCCGCAGACTTATAAAAAGTAAGCGGTAAACGCCCTGCAGGATTCCCGTTTGACCGACAGTGCGCTGCCATTGGTGAGGACAAGCACAAGCGGTTTGCCCAGGAATGCCAGTTTCTTTAACATGCTTGTTTGGTTTGCAGGCAGATCGAGGCTTGTACGGTCACCTCCGCTGAACCCCGGGATGTTCACATCCATTTCCTCTCCTTCGAGGTAAGGGGAGATACCACCAACAAAAACAATGGCATCGGCCTGCCCTGCAATCTGCAATGCTGCGGCTTCCAGTTCGGCAGTTGTTGGTACAGGAACAGTACTGACTTGTTTCTCCAGGGGTTTGACAGAAGCATCTTCAAGTCCGTCAATGCCTTTGGCATAGAGCACCTCGGTTTTGCTTCCAGCGACTTCCCGGATACCGCTCAGGATGGTTACCGGGTTGGATGGTTTTCCGCAGTAATTGCCCAGGAGAACCGAAAGCCGGTCGGCATAAGGCCCTATGACCGCGAGCTTTTTTATTTTTTTCCCGAATGGGAGGGTATGATTGTCGTTTTTCAGAAGGACCATGCTTTCTTCCGCCACCGTGAGCGCAAGCCGGTCATGATCGGGAGTATTATTATCGGCAGGTTTGATTTTTGCATATGCGACGAGTGAATCAGGG
>JAPLDN010000028.1 GCA_026391755.1 Bacteroidota bacterium | reverse complement strand
TTCAGGGCAGTTTCCATAAAAAGGGCGGAAATCTGTTCAAATCCCTCTTTTTTTGCCTGCTTTGAGAAAAAGGTGTAACGGTTCTTTGCCTGGGATTCTCCTGCGAAAGATTTAAGCAGGTTCTTTTCGGTACGGGTTCCTTTTATCGATGTTTCCATAGTAAGTTCTTTTTTCAAAGATAAGGGAAGTAACGTAAAGATGGTTACAGTTTACCAGAAAATGTACAATGGACAAATTACAATGTACTAATGTGATCTTCATGGAATTTGTTCATCACACATTCCGTCAGTCCATGGGAACATAGTCTTCCTTGCCGACACTGCAGATCGGGCAAACCCAATTATCAGGAATGTTTTCAAAAGCCGTGCCAGGTGCTATTCCCGAATCAGGATCCCCTGCAGCGGGGTCATACACATGGCCACAGACCGTGCATTTGTACTTTTTCATTTTTTGTTTTCTATCCAGTTAATGATTTTATCACAATTGGGAAGATCTCCGGGAGGAACCATGCCAACCAGTTTCCCGTTTTCATCGATCATGAATTTCTGGAAATTCCATTTCACAGGGGCATCCATTACCCCATTTTCTTCCCTGGTCGTAAGCCATATGTACAGGGGGTCTATGTCTTTACCCTTCACGGAGATCTTCGACATCATGGGGAATGTGACACCGTAATTGATTGTACAGAATTCCCTGATCTGGGCATTGTCGCCCGGCTCCTGCGATAAAAAATTGTTGGCCGGGAACCCTATGATCATGAAATTTTTATCTGCATATTTTTTATACAGCTCCTCCATCTGGGCGTACTGAGGCGTATGGCCGCATTTAGAGGCGGTATTAACCACCAGAACTTTCTTTCCTTTCAGTGAAGAGAGATCAAAGGGCTGTCCTTCCAGCGTCGTAACCTTGAAATCATAAAATGATTTACCGGTCTGTGCATTAGCTATTGTTGTCATCGCTAAACATGCTATAATCAGGTTAATTAACTTCATAACATTACAAATTATTGGATTATTCAGGCTGCAAAGGTAAATAAAATAATTCTATTTATAATTGTTCTAAATTATTTGTAAATTTGCAGGGTGAAACTACCGCTCAAAATACGAAAAAAATACTTCATCGCGATCATAACGACCATAGCGATCATAACGACCATCACGATCATCATCTTCAACCGGAATTTAAAAATGACATCAATGGAAAACACAGTAATTAAAGAAGGATCAAAGGCTCCTGATTTTACACTTCCTTCTCAGGACGGCAGTATGGTAAGCCTGTCACAGTTTATCGGTAAGAAAACAATCGTCCTGTTCTTTTATCCCAAAGACGAGTCTTACGGATGTACAAAGGAAGCTTGCAGCTTCAGGGATAATTACGAGGTGTTTAAGGAAGCAGGAGCCGAAGTGATCGGTATTAGCGCCGATGATGAGGCTTCGCACAAGTCTTTCGCCGCCAATCACAAACTCCCGTTTATTTTGCTTTCCGATAAGGACCGTAAGGTTGCGAAATTGTATAACGTTGGAAAAACCCTGGGTTTGATCCCGGGCAGGGCAACCTATGTAATAGACAGCCAGGGAATCATAAAAAAGATATTCTCCTCGCAATTCAGCTTTGAGAAACATATGGACGAGGCCCTGAAGATCCTGAAACATTAGAACTTTTCGAACACTCCCAGCCCAAACAGGGCAAAATCGAATTTTACGGGATCAGCAGGATCTAATTTTCTTAATGCTGCTGTGAGTTCTTCAGCAGCATCCCAGTCGTTGGATTTTCTTTGAAGCAGTCCGAGTTTTCTTGCAACATTCCCTGTATGGACATCGAGAGGGCAGATGAGTTCTGAGGGGCGGATCGACTTCCATAATCCAAAGTCCACACCCCTTTTGTCATCCCTTACCATCCAGCGCAGAAACATATTGATTCGCTTGCAGGAAGCTCCTTTCCCCGGGTTTGCAATATGCTTTTCATGTCTCTGCGGATGAGGGAGCGCGAGGAATAGCCTGCGGAAAGCGCTGATGCGCGGCTTGACACCGGGATAGTCCCCCGGGACGAAGCAGCTTTCTAATCCGCCGTATTCAGAATAAATATTCTGAAGAGAGTGAAGGAAAAAGACACAATCTTCACCATTGAAAGTACGGTGGACAAACTTCCTGAACGGTTTGAGGTCTGATGAATTAAATGACCTGATGAACCCATAAGGGTCCATGTCCATCATTTCCACCAGAGCCCTGGCATTTTGCAGTATGCTTTTACGAAAGCCCCAGGAAATCATAGCAGTAAGAAACGCGGAGATCTCAATATCCTCCTTTGAAGTAAAGAGATGGGGAATTGAAACCGGGTCGCTGCCTATGAAAGCAGGAGT
>JAPLDN010000017.1 GCA_026391755.1 Bacteroidota bacterium | reverse complement strand
AAAAAATAGAGACAATTTTTCAGCAAAATTCTTCAAAAAAAGACCGGCATGACATAATTTCTGACATTCTGACAATAAGGGAAAAAAAAAGCCGTTCCCCTTCAAGGAAACAGCTTTCATGTTTCAATTTCCTGAAACAGGGATTTACCTATTTTTTCTTTCCTGCCGGAGCAGCCTGACCACCTGCAGGATTCGGCTGGAAGTCTTTTACAGGAGCTGTCTTCGATTGGTCTATCTGCTTCTTTATCTCACTTTCCTGGACCGGGGTGGCACCCTGGTTCTTAGGGATAGAGAAGATCGAGAATAAACTGAGGACAAGTAATACTATTGCAAGTGTCCATGTGGTTTTTTCAAGGAAGTCAGCTGTTTTTCTTACTCCCATGTACTGATTTGAAGATGCAAAATTTGATGCAAGCCCGCCGCCTTTGGAATTCTGCACCAGCACTACCAGGACCATCAGTGCCGAAGTGATAAGAATAAGGACTGAAATAACAACGTAAACACCCATAATTCGATTTTTGAATGATTATTAATGCTTTCAGGATCAACAACACGGCTAAGGCGCCTGCTGCGTATTTCCTTTGATATTTTCAATTTGGGCCGCAAAGTAACGACTTTTTTCGGAGAATCGCAAGGATAATTTCTCATAAATGTGGATGGCTTTCTGAATATTGCCCTGCTTGGCATATAACAATGCAAGCGTTTCACTTACAATGTCTTCCTCATCCATGTTAGATCGCTGTGAAATTAAGGTTGGATTAAAAAATTCTTTTTTAGGCCTTGATATCTTAGGCTCTTCTTTGATAAACTTCTCAATCAATTCAACTTTTGACCTGCTGAATTCACTTGCAGGCCTTAATACCGGATCACCTCTGTCATGATCTGTTAACGAAGCAGCCGGGACAGATTCACGAGCCTTGATCTGTTTTTCTTCATTAATCTCGGCCAGTCTTTTACGGACAATTGACAGCAGATCGTCCTGATTTAATTTCTCTTGTGGGACATCTGATGGCTTTGCAAGAGGATGAAGCGCAGCAACAGGACCTGCAGATGGCATACCAGCCGGTGCCTGGGGAGATGCAAGGGCAAGTTCCTCGGAACTGATCACCGAGTCTTCAATATAAATTTCCTGACGGGGTTCCGAACGTAATGGCATATCCGTATCGGAGGGCTCAACCTCCGGCACTGCTGTTTGGTCTTTATTAAATGAATGCAATGAGGATACTTCCACAACTTCAGATTCATTTGAACCGGCTGCTATTTGAGCCGGCATGCCTGTGTCAGCCTGAGGCCTCAATTCATCGGGGGTTGAAGGATAAACGGGTTCAGGCATTGAAGTCTGTGAAACCGGCCCGGCAAACTGTACCGGAGCATTAGCAGTTGAAACAGGCGCAGTAAAAAGATTTTTTCCCTCAAGAAGTTCCTTTAATTTCTTACGGTCACCGGCATAGGCAACAGCCCTCTTCAGTTGCGTCTGGTAAGAAGCATGGTTTTGCTTTAGCAGGTTAATAGTCAGTAGGACCTGGGCAGTCTGACAATAGGGATATTGTTTGAGAAGATTTTCAAGCTCGGTGATGCTACCTTCACCGAGAGCGAGAGGATCTTTAACAAATTCCGAAAATTGCTGACGGTTCATAGTTCAAATATATGCCTGCGTTCAGGGTTACCAGTTGACAACCGATTTATTGAAGATGTCCTCGACCAGCTGTTGGATTATCACAGCATCAAGGCGGTCCTGAACAGTAGATAAGTCAGCGACCGGGTAATCCTGGTACCTTGAAAATGAATTTTCAAAGTTCTGTTTCGGATTTTTCTTGTTTATAAATTTAATGCTTACAGTTATTGTCAGACGGTTCATGGCAGCAGTTTCATTCCCCTGGATTGCTACCGGGGTTACACCGTATCCTGTAATATTTCCGATCAATTCCAGGTCTCCGTTCCTGTCAACCATCTGGAGGCTCGTCTGGGAAGTTAAATAGTCCCTTAATGCATTGGTCATAGTCCTGCTTAATGTAGGGACAACAAGAGAAGCAGAATTGACCATGAAAGGAACATCCACTGTTTTAACGTCAGGAGAGATGGAAGCCCCCGTAAAGGAATAGCTGACCTTGCATGAAGTCTGAGGCAGTAAAGTCAAAAGAGCCATCAGAAAGCAAAAGCAAGTTCTCCTGACCCCATTCGCATTACTTATTAAAATTCCCTGTTTACTCATGCCAGCATCATCTTTAAGGTTTACTCGAGGTTGTAATCCTTTATCTTTCGGTATAATGTCCTTTCCGAAATACCCAGTTCCCTGGCAGCTTCTTTTCTCCTGCCTTTGTATTTTTCAAGCGCCTTCCTGATATAATCTTTTTCCTTTTTTTCAAGGGAAAGAGATTCCTCAACCTCTTCAGGCTCCTGAACAGCTTCTGTCTCAGGCATGGACCGGTCATCGGACTGAACAATAATTGGATGAGACTGTTCTTTGACCTCGCCAAAATCCTGATACAGCTTCTTTATCAGCTGAAAATTTTCAGATTGGGAATTCCCGATTGCCTGTTCGTTATGAAGAAGATTCATGACCAGTTGCTTCAGGTCGTTCATGTCTTTCTTCATATCGAAAAGAACCTTGTAAAGGAGATCCCGTTCTGAGAAATTTGCAGTATCTTGTCCCTTGTAAAGGACCGGAAGATCACTTGAATGCGCCAGCGGCATGTATATTGACAATGTCGGCGCATCAATGATCCTT
>JAPLDN010000180.1 GCA_026391755.1 Bacteroidota bacterium | reverse complement strand
GAAGAAATAAACCTACTGCCCTATCATGCAGCGGCAGAGAGTAAATATAAAAGGTTTGGGAAGGAAAACCTCATGAAAGATATAAAAAGCATGCCGAAGGAAGCATTGTTTGGAAGAAAAAAAGAATTGGAAGTTTTGGGGTATGTCGTCAAGATCGGGGGATAATAAGAGATAGCGGGATAACGGGATAGCGGGATGATTTGTAACAAAAAGTTCATATGACCGATAGAATAAAGAGATTGAGGGAGCAAAGCCTCAATGCTGTGAACTGCATAAGTGCCGAACGTGCAGTACTTCTTACTGAATTTTACGAAACAGGGATCGACAGGCAGGTTTCTGTGCCGGTATGCAGGGCTATGGCCTTTGACCATATTCTGAGCCACAAAGCTGTCTGCATCAACTATGGAGAGCTTATTGTCGGCGAACGCGGGCCAGCTCCAAAAGCCTGTCCCACATATCCCGAAATATGTCTTCACAGCATGGAAGACCTTGAAATTCTTGATACCAGGAAAAAAGTTTCCTTCAAGGTTGATAATGAAGTCCGCAGGGTTTACGCCGATAAAATTATCCCTTTCTGGAAAGGTCACAGCAACCGTGAGCGAATCATGGACGCTTTGCCACCGGAATGGCTGGATGCCTATAAAGCAGGCGTTTTTACTGAATTCCAGGAGCAACGGGCTCCAGGGCATACGGTGCTGGGCAGTAAGATATACCGTCTTGGCATGAATGATCTTTTAAAACAAACCGGGGAAGAAATTGCGAAGCTTGATTTCATGGGGGATAGCCATGCATTTGAAAAGCGGGAAGAACTGAAAGCCATGGAGATCGCGGCCAGTGCACTGATTAAGTTTGCAGGACGTCATGCGATGGAACTTGAGAGCCTCTCAAGCCGGGAAAATGATCCTTCCAGGAAATCCGAATTACTGAACTTGGCCGCTATATGCCGCCATGTTCCTGCCAATGCTCCACGAACCCTTCACGAAGCACTTCAGTATTACTGGTTTGTCCACCTGGCCGTCATCACCGAATTAAACCCATGGGATTCGTTTAACCCGGGCCGGCTTGATCAGCATCTTTTACCCTTTTACAGGAACGACATTCAGCAGGGTGTTATAACAAAAGATGGTGCTGTTGAACTCCTGCAAAACTTCTGGATCAAATTCAACAACCACCCTGCTCCACCGAAGGTCGGAGTCACGGCCCTTGAAAGTAATACATATACTGATTTTTGCCTGATCAATCTTGGAGGCGTGAAACCCGACGGATCGGATGCTGTAAATGAACTTACCTATATACTTCTTGATGTTATCGAGGAAATGAGACTTCTTCAGCCCAGTTCCATGGTCCAGGTCAGCAAGAAAAATCCCGAAAATTTTATAAGGCGAACACTGAAGATCACCAAAACAGGATTTGGCCAGCCTTCTTTTTTTAACACAGATGCGATTATCCAGGAACTTGTAAGGCAGGGAAAGAATCTTGAAGATGCAAGAAACGGAGGTGCCAGCGGATGTGTTGAAGCCGGGGCTTTCGGTACCGAGGCCTATATACTCTCGGGCTATTTCAACCTGGCAAAGGTTCTGGAGCTAACCCTGAACAACGGGTTTGATCCCCGGACGAAAAAGCAGGTAGGGCTAAGAACCGGCGATCCTGAACTGTTCATCTCTTATGATGAACTGATGAACGCGTTCAGGCAGCAGCTTCAATACCTGACGGCTGTCAAAATGAAGGGAAATAATATTATCCATAGGATCTTTGCTGATTTTATGCCGGTTCCTTTTCTAAGTCTCCTCATTGATGACTGCATTGCCAAAGGGATGGATTACAATGCAGGAGGGGCAAGATACAATACAACATACATCCAGGGTGTAGGCCTTGGAAGCCTCACCGATTCGCTTACAGCAATTAAATATCATGTCTTTGAAAAGAAAACTATCTCTATGGGTGGTCTGCTCAAAGCTCTTGCAGGTGATTTTGAAAATTTCGAAGAATTCAGGAAGGAACTTGTATACCATACACCCAAATACGGGAATGATGATGATTATGCCGATGACCAGGCACGCCTGGTATTCCGGTTATTTTTTGAAGCTGTTGACGGAAGGCCGACTTCTATAGGAGGAATTCACAGGATCAATATGCTTCCGACCACTTCACATGTATATTTTGGCAGTGTTATCGGCGCTTT
>JAPLDN010000319.1 GCA_026391755.1 Bacteroidota bacterium | reverse complement strand
GTTGTACAAGTATTCCAAATAAACTGGGTACCGCCAGGGGAATGTGGTTTGAGAAAGAGATCCCATTACGCATCCCGCATCCCGCATCCGGGATCCAGGATGCAGGAACCAGGATGCAGGAACCAAGTTACAGCAAACTGCAACAGGTTATCTATGTTTCCATGCCCGGCGTTCCATTCGAAATGAAGGCCATGATGGAAGAATACATCATCCCTGAATTGAAAAAGAGATTCCATCCGAAGTCAATTTATCATAAAACCATACTTACCCAGGGTATTGGCGAATCCTTTCTTGCGAAGATCATTGAAGAATGGGAGAACGACCTGCCTGCAACCATCAAGCTGGCCTATCTGCCCCAGCCCGGGATTGTACGTCTGCGCCTCACAGGGTACGGGGATGATGAAGCTTCAATCCTCACCCTCGTTGAAGAACAGGCTGAAAAACTGTCTGCAATAATTCCAGAATATATTTTTGGGGCGGATGACGATACGCTGGAAGCCCTCGTGGGGAAACTTCTCAAAGAAAAGAACTGCAGCCTGGGCACGGCCGAAAGCTGCACAGGAGGCTATATTGCCCACCTGCTGACCAGTATTCCCGGCAGCTCAGCCTATTTCAAAGGGTCCATCATCGCTTATGACAATAACGTGAAAGAGCAAATGCTGGGCATCATGCCCGAAACCATAGAGGAATTCGGGGCCGTGAGCGAGGAAGTAGTGACCGAGATGGCCATTGGCGCCCAAAGCCACCTCAACGTGGATTATGTGATCGCCGTTTCAGGGATTGCAGGTCCGGATGGCGGGACTGCCGACAAGCCTGTCGGAACTACCTGGATTGCTATTGCAACCCCCGATGAAGTCTTTGCAAAACAGTTTCTCTTTAGCAACAGCCGGGACCGGAATATAAGGCGTGCCGCTTTGCAGGCCTTGAATATGCTGAGGAAAAACCTGATGGGACAATAATCTGAGCAAAAACATTTTGCCGATTCAAAATGATTTTCTACCTTTGCACTCCCAATTGAAAATCAATAATATCATTCAGCCATGGCAAGAACTTGTGAAATAACGGGAAAAGGCGCAATCAGAGGCAATAAAGTATCGCACTCGAACCATAAAACCAAACGTGTGTTCAGCCCGAACCTTCAGACAAAAAAATTCTTTATTCCTGAAGAAAACAAAGAAATTACCCTCAGGGTTACTGCCGAAGGTATAAGGCATATCAACAAAAACGGTATTTCAGCTTCCTTAAAAAAAGCAAGAGAAAAAGGGTATACCACAAAATAAGAATTTTTAAAGGTTAAAAAAAGGCTGTCCCGTGTTTCATGCGACAGCCTTTTTCTTTTCTTACTATCTCTGAGCCACGGAAATAAAATACAGGAATCCACGTTATCTTTAACACCCGAATCCTTCATCTGCGCATGATCTTAAGGACATTTTTTCTGATACTTGCCATCGCTTATACTGGCAGCGGGATGGACGTTTTTGCCCAGGATAAGCCCTCTGATGAGAAACTGGTTCAGTTTTCGGGAATCACAATCACTGCCGACAGCCTTAACCCGGTACCATATACCAAGGTCCTCGTTAAAAATTCCAATTACGGCACCGCCAGCGACGTTTACGGTTTCTTTTCATTCGTAGCCCACCAGAGAGATACCGTGCTCTTCACAGCATTAGGGTTTAAACCTGCATCCTTCATAATACCCGATACCATCACCCAGAAAAAATATTCCCTCATCCAGTTGATGACAAACGATACACTCACGCTTTCGGCAGCCGTGATATTCCCCTGGCCCACACTGGAGGATTTTAAGAAAGCCTTTATTGAGACCAAGATACCCGATGACGACTATGAAATTGCAAAGAAGAACCTGGATGTATATAACCTTCGGCTTGCTGCCCTCGATTATCCCATGGATGCCCGTATGAACTATAACAACTACATCGAGAATACTACTTCGCGTCTCTATTATTTCGGGCAGCAACAACCTTTCAATATTTTCAACCCCTTCGCATGGGCCCAGTTCGTTAAGGCCTGGAAAGAAGGGAAATTTAAAAAGAAGGAAGAACGGCTCAAAGAACAATGATGAAAACGCCCAGGAATCTGTTCACCGGTTTTCTGTTACTTTTCTGTGCCACATTGTTTGCCCAGGAAGCAAAGGTTCATGGCTTTGTGAACGATCCTGACGGCAGGCCGCTCGAATTCGCCAATATAGCGATCAAAGGAACGACCAGCGGGACTTCAACATCCGCCGACGGATCCTATACATTAGTAATACCCGCCGGTAAAGATGTCATATTGGTATTTTCCAGCGTTGGATTTAGCGCGGATTCGGTAAGGCTGAACCTGAAAAAAGGTGAAAACAAACTGGTTAACAGGCAGTTGAAACTTTCATCCACACAACTGTCGACGATAGAGGTGAAAGACCAGCAACTCAGGACCAATACATTCAGCCGGCTTGATCCCAAGGCAATTTCATATATCCCCACCATTAATGCCAGCGTGGAAGATCTTATCAAGACCATGCCCGGTGTGAGTTCCCGCAATGAGCTCAGTTCCCAGTATTCGGTCAGAGGGGGGAACTTCGACGAAAACCTGGTGTTCGTCAACGACATTGAGATCTACCGCCCATACCTGGTGAGGGCGGGACAGCAGGAAGGACAGAGTTTCCTGAACCCCGACCTGGTTTCTGGTATAAGTTTTTCGGCCGGTGGATTTGATGCCAAATACGGGGATAAGATGTCGAGTGTTCTCGATATCAAATACAAGAAACCATCCCAGTTTGCAGCTTCATTTGAAGCCAGCCTCCTCGGGGCAACAGCTCATGTAGAAGGAAAAATCACCAGGAAACTGGCGTACCTCCTTGGCGTGAGATATAAAACAAACACTTATCTTCTGAAATCACTCGACACAAAAGGCAATTATAAACCCCGGTTTTTCGACGTACAGGGTATGCTGTATTATGATTTCAGCAGCAAGTGGGAATTATCGGTGTTCGGCAGCTACACTGCAAATCAGTTTAAACTGATACCGCAAAGCCAGACGACCACTTTCGGGAGCGATGCGGTTACGGCATACCAGGTGAAGATCTATTTTGACGGACAGGAGAATGACCGCTATGATAACTGGCTTACCTCCGCTACCCTGACCTTCAAACCCAATGACCACCTGCGCCTGAAACTCATGGGTTCGGCATACCAGACGCATGAAGCGCAGACCTATGATATCTCGGGGGAGGGTAAAAACCCTCCCCAGGGTGATTTTTTCATCTCTGACGTACTTAAGGCCTGGGGCGGTATGAGTACAAACAAGGGGGATGCCTTTCTTCAGAACACCTGGACGTTTAAAAATGAAAAGAATGATATAGGGCTTACTGCCGGGGCAAGGTTCATTTATTCCGATTACAACAATCAGTTCCTCTTCAATCCCAGGATCAATTTCTCGTTCAAGCCCCATTGGAAAAAAGAAATGGTTTTCCGTGTCTCGGGGGGGGTATATTCCCAGCCCCCGACTTTCAGGGAAATGACCGACCTCAGGGGTCTGATTGTGCCGGGTCTCAAAGCCCAGACCTCTTACCAGGCGGTGGCCGGCAGTGACCTGTACTTCAGCATGTGGCACAGGCCTTTCAAACTTGTTGCAGAAGTTTATTACAAATACATACAGGATCTTATCCCTTATGAGGTTGACAATCTGAGGATACGGTATTACGGTACCAACGATGCCCACGGATATGCAGGCGGGATCGACTTCAGGATCAACGGTGAATTTGTAAAAGGGGCCGAATCATGGGCCAGTCTCTCATTGATGAGGACCGAAGAATATTTCGAGGGGAAGTGGGTTCCCCGTCCCACCGACCAGAGGTTCAACCTGGCAATTTTCTTCCAGGATTATATTCCGGGGTTCCCGACCTGGAAAGTTGCAATCACCCTCGTTTACGGCACCGGACTGCCTTATGGGGCGCCCGATTCACCCAGATACCTCCAGACTTTCAGAATGCCCCCCTACCGCCGTGTCGACCTGGGCCTCTCAAAACAACTGATTGGGGAATACACGCATTTTTCAGGTAAAAATCCCCTCAGGGCTTTTAAATCCCTTTGGATAGGACTTGATGTGTTCAACCTGTTCGATTTTGCAAATACCGTGTCCTACCAGTGGATAACCGATGTACAGGGAAGGCAGTATAACGTTCCGAATTACCTTACTCCAAGACTTTTCAACCTCAAGCTGGTTGCGGCGTTCTGAAACCGGTCACTAGCCATGAGTCAAGAGCCATGAGCCATGAGTCATGAGCCATGAGCCATGAGCCATGAGCCATGAGCCATGAGCGATGAGTCATGAGCCATGAGCCATGAGCCATGAGCCATGAGCGATGAGTCATGAGCCATGAGTCACGGCTTTATTCCAGCTCCTTGATCGACTCTTTGATAATAGCTACCGCTTCAAGTATCTGGGCTTCGTTGATCACCAGGGGGGGAGCAAACCGGATAATGTGGTCGTGGGTGGGTTTTGCAAGCAGACCGTTGTCACGCATCTTCAGGCAAACATCCCATGCCGATTTCCCGTTATGGGGTTTGATCACTATAGCGTTCAGCAATCCTTTCCCGCGAACGAGCTCGATGAACGGGGAATTTATCTTTGTCACCTCCGAACGGAAGAGTTCTCCCATTTTCTGGGCATTTTCGGCAAGTTTCTCATCCCTGACAACTTCCAGGGCTGCAATGGCAACCCGGGCAGCAACAGGATTCCCGCCAAATGTCGATCCGTGTTCCCCCGGATGTATCGTCATCATGATATGGTCGTCGGCAAGCACGGCAGAGATAGGGTAAACACCTCCCGAAAGAGCCTTGCCCAGGATAAGCACATCGGGTTTGATCCCTTCCCAGTCGCAAGCGAGCAGTTTTCCGGTACGTGCGATACCTGTTTGCACCTCATCCGCAATAAATAACACATTCTTTGCCTTGCATAAATCATATGCCTTCTTCAGGTAGCCGGCTTCAGGTACATACACCCCGGCCTCACCCTGTATCGGTTCCACAAGGAATCCCGCAACAGTGGGGTCCTCAAGCGCCTTCTCAAGGGCAACAAGGTCGTTATATGGAATGGTGATGAAACCCGGGGTGAAAGGCCCGAAATCATCCCTTGCCTGCGGGTCGGTCGACATGGAGATGACAGTTATCGTCCGCCCGTGGAAATTATTCTCACAACAGATGATCTTTGCCTGGTTTTCGGGGACACCCTTCACCTTGTATGCCCATTTGCGGGTCAGTTTAAGCGCAGTCTCATCGCCTTCGGCACCTGTGTTCATTGGCAGAACGCGCTGGTAACCGAAATATTCGGTAATGAACTTCTCATACACTCCAAGTACATTGTTGTAAAATGCACGGGAGGTAAGCTCAAGGGTCTTTACCTGATCGATGAGGGCTTTGATGATCTTCGGATGACTGTGTCCCTGGTTTACGGCTGAGTAGGCCGACAAGAAATCATAATAGCGTTTACCTTCAACATCCCACATGAAGACACCTTCGCCCCTGGCAAGTACTACCGGAAGCGGATGATAGTTATGGGCCCCGTATTTGTCCTCGAGATCCATAGCCATCTGTGAACTTTTTACTTCAGTCATGTCACAGTATTGTTTAAAGATTGTTAACTAGTTCTAAAAGGTGAATCGCGTCTCGTGTACCGGTTCACGGTTACCGGCTCACGATAAAAGATCCCGTATTCACGACCTCCCCGGCATTCCTGAAACGGTAGTAATAGACTCCAGGGCTAAGGTTGCTTACATTGATCTGAGCCGAAAGTTCTTTCATTTCAAACTGCCCTGTTTTCCTGCCAAGGCCGTCGTAGATCTCAAATGAACCATCTTTCATTACTTTGTCAAGCTTCACGTTGATATTGGCAGAAGCAGGATTCGGGCTGATCTTCACATCAACAGAGGGCTGGAAAACATATTCAATCCCGGCAACATTCGTGATGGTTACATCATCGAAATAGGCCTGACTTCCCGGTGTCCCTACTGATCCCATCATGTTAGATGCACTG
Source organism: Bacteroidota bacterium (assembly GCA_026391755.1). Classification (GTDB taxonomy): domain Bacteria; phylum Bacteroidota; class Bacteroidia; order Bacteroidales; family FEN-979; genus CAIRDP01. The sequence continues at coordinate 1,560 of JAPLDN010000319.1, read as the reverse complement.
TATCCTGCACATGAAAGCAAAAGAACGGTGATTGAATCAGGCATGGTGGTTGTGTTCCAGTAATTAATTGCAGCGTCAAACTGGGTCCAGGTGTTTACCGTTCCATGGAAAACAAGCCTGTTGTGCGCAATAGTATCCCTTTTGTGTGTTGAGCTGTTCCATTTTGAAAGAAGGATAATGGCGGCTGTAGTATCACCGCTCAAAGGATAGGACTGGTACCAGCCCTGGAAACGCTCGGGTTTGGTAGTCCAGTTAAATTTTTCACCAAGAACTGCTGCTGATTTTATCCAGTTGATCTTCAATGTGCCGATAACCCCGGGAATGGTGACAACCAGGGGGAAAGCAATAACCATAAGCCTTGTGATGCAACGGGCCGAATAACTTCCTCTGTGTACGGTATCGCCGCAACGGTAAACACTCACGCCTGCCGAGGTAGGCACTGTATCGAGAATGTTCAATGTATGAAAGAAACCTCCATTGGGTTCATAATAACCCCAGTTCGGTTTCTGGGACCATGATTCGAAATTTCCATTTGGGAGTGATGGTTCCTGGCTGAAGCCATTCAGGCCGAGGCAGATAAAAGCAACAAGGACGAGTAATTTTTTCATATGAATTGATTTATTTGATTAATGATCTGTTATCAGATATTTAACAATAGCTGGACTGAAGTAGTCCTTGGAGCCTCAATAGTCACAGGCCTCAGGGAGTACTCGGTATTCATAATGTTGTTTACCATTACCGAGACCTTGAAAATCCCAAATGCGTATCCCATCCTGAAATCGACGATAAAGTTACCGTCATGATGCTGCTCGCGGTATTTAACGATCCCTGAATGCATCATCGGGGCGGGTTTGTCAAGGCTGTATAAAAAGATATCAATGTTCTTCATGTAACCATAATACCTTCCTGTGATCCCGGCCGAAAAACGTTTCTTGAAAGTAAACTGGAAGTCAGATTTAACAAGGTTCTGTATCCTGTACTTCAAGATGTTCCCGCTGGTATCTGAAGAGGTGTTGGCGTAGGTATAAGATACTTTCGGCGGACCATCCTGCACATAGTAAACGTAATTGGGCTTTGTTGCCTGCGGCACTGTATAGGTATAGCCAACAAGAACTGAGAGCTCAAGATCTTTTGCAAGTTTGCCTTCGCCTGCATAAGTAAAATCAAAGCCATAAATACGCGCCGGACCGGTATTCAGGAACTTGAAACCCATGTTTTTCTGAAAGTTCCCGCCATGTCCCCAGAGCCCGAAATTGAACTCGATATAATTAAAGTAGTCTTCATAAAAACCGGCCAGGTCAAGCATGGAAGCAAATTTCCCGATCTTGAATAACTGTTTGATCCCGACTTCATAAGAATTACAGTTTTCCGACTGCAGGTTCGGATTTGGATAAAAACCAAATCCGCCCGAATTGGTAGTGATATACCTTTCACCAATACTCGGGGCACGGTAACCCTGTCCGGCAGAAGCCCTGATATAGGTTGTCCTCGAGGCCTGCAGATTTAGGCCGGCCCTGAAGATCGGCTTGCTTTCGATAAAATCGGCAATATTATAATATT
>JAPLDN010000401.1 GCA_026391755.1 Bacteroidota bacterium | reverse complement strand
GACACTTTCCAGCACGGGGGGATATCGATGGAGGAGATGCTGGTGCCGTGTGTGTATTTGAAAAGAAAATGATATCCGCTATCTGATATCCGATATCCGATATCAGATGACCAATATTAACCATTTATGCTCCTGACTTCTACCCTTGAATCCCTGCCGGAAGTTGCAAAGCAAATACTGGACACCTTTCCCGATTCGAAGGTGTTTGCTTTGTACGGAAGGATGGGTGCCGGGAAGACCACGCTGATCAGGGAACTCTGCCATCAGCTTGGAGTAGCCGGCGAGGTCCAGAGTCCTACCTTTTCAATTATAAACGAGTATAAGACATCTTCCGGGGAATCTGTCTTTCACTTCGATTTCTACCGCATTAATAAAATCGAAGAGGTATTTGATATAGGGTATGAAGATTATGTTTACTCCGGTTCATACTGTTTTATAGAATGGCCGGAACTGGCCGGGGATCTGTTGCCCGAGGGTACGGTAAGGATGGAGATATCCGGAGAAAACGAAAGGGTGGTCAGATTCTGACCACCCTTTCGTTTTCTCCGGGAATAAATCCCGGGAAACCCAAAATTATTTCTGGATATTAACCAGGTTCTTGAACAAAGCCTTTTCGGCGTTGATCTTGTCGGAGTTTCCATAAACACAGAACTCGTTCTTGTCGAGTACGTCCTGAATCATCCTGGAAAATGCTTTAATATCGGAGGCCTTAGTGCCTATCACAGCTGTACGGTCATCCTGGATTGCCTTTTCGGTTCTCTTGTTGAAGTAGTAGCTGAACGCCTGGTCGCCTTTCTGGGAGGCTGTAAGCGGACGGTCTATGCTGGATACGGTCCCGAGAATATACCGTGTCATAGCCTTGTCGTCGGCTTCAAACGTTTTCAGGTATTCGGGAATTCCCTTAAAGTTATCGAGAGTCTGTTTCAGATTAGGGTCGCGGTAAGAGTTGAATGTAATGCTCCCGAGTGGGGAGATTGTGCTCCATCCGCCATAGGCGCCACCCATAACACGTATCCTGGTCTGAAGGTAGTCGGTCGAAAGGATCTGGCTCAGTACCCTCATCTTGCCGTCCCATTTATATCCCAGTTGTTTGTAGTCAAAACCGGCGACTACATATTGCACTTTTGAAGGAGTAAGGAAACCTTCATTCTTAGGCTGGGGATCGAGAGCCCAGGGTTTCAGTGCCACAGGGGCATCGGGTAATACCTTCACCAGTTTCTCGAGTGCCGGTGTGAATTTTGCGAAAGCTTCCTTGTTCGTTGTCACTCCGGCGATAAGGTTGTTCTTTGTAAACAATAGACCGGCAACTTTCTTCAGGTTGGCAATAAGTTCGTCTGAACGGCTGTCGAAATTCTTCATCAGGTCAGCAACAAACCAATAGTAAGTGAGACCGGTGGTCATTTCGCCGTATACACCCGATTTGCTGAAGTAAGATGGGAAACGTCCGCTTGCTATAGTATAACCGTCCTGTTTTGTTGTCGCTTCAAGTTGTGACAGATGCCTGGTCAGAACATTTTTAAGCCTTTCCACATCATCATATTTTGTTTTCAGCAGGATCTCTGAAGTCAGCTCAGCCATCTTGTCCACTTTCCCGGTCATGGCTTTTGATGTGACTGCCAGCTTAGGGATCATGGCATTATCGTCAAGATTTTCCTGGTAGGTTTTAAGTGAAGTGTAAAAACCTCCGGTATTGATGTTCAATGCCTTATTCAGATCTCCGAAACTGTATTTATCAGTATTCAGCATCGAAAGAACATTCGACAGCAATGAAGCATAAGGGATCATGTCCTGGGGAAGCGCCCTCAGGTCGAAGAAAAGGTTCATGTAAACCACTCCGTTTGTAAATTCGTTGCGGTACAGCATTGGAACTCCTGCAACTTTGCTTTCCTCAAGACTGTAAAATGTGGCTTTCGGGTTGATATCCTTGATCTCAAGCAAAGGGATCTTTGCCAGGGCCTCAGGGCTGTCTTCCGATTTCTGGTAGTCCAGAAGGTCTTTGGTATCCTTTACAAGAGCGTCGATCTGGGCAGGAGTGAGGCTTGCTTTATATGCTTTAAGCTCGGCAGCAACCGCTGCGTTCTTTTCGTCATCAGCTCCGACTTTCGGGGCCAAGGTATAAAGCAGGGTATGCGGATTGTCGAGGAAGCTTGTTTTAATGATGTTTTCAAGATATTTTGTTGTCAGAGCCTTCTTAACTTCAGCCAGGGGTTTCTCGTATTCCAGCCCGGTAAAAGGATCATCGGCAAAGAAACTTGTCGGAAGTGCCCGGAAAACACAGTAC
>JAPLDN010000144.1 GCA_026391755.1 Bacteroidota bacterium | reverse complement strand
TTAAACAGTTCAAAAGATTCGAATTTATAAATAAGCAAGGGATCTTTCTGCTCATAAGCAGCATTTTGAACACTCTGCTTCAGGTCGTCCATTTCACGAAGATGTTCTTTCCATGCATTGTCGATCATTGAAAGCACAATGCCCTTTTCGATAGAAACTACAACTTCTTTCCCTTTGTCTTCAAAAGCTTTACGGAGGTTTGTAACAACCTGCATAGTCTTTAGACCATCGGTAACCGGGATTGCAATGTTCTCATACCTGGGTTCATTTTCAAGAACATCCCTGATCACAGGGAAGGTCTTGGCAGCGATGTGTTCTCCCTTGGTTTTATAGCGTTTATAAATATGTGCAAACAGGGATTCTGACACCTCGGAAGCGTTAGCCTGCTGAAATTTATCCTCATCCATTGGAGGTTCGGCAGCAAATTCCTTGATCAGGTTAAATTTGAAACCTTCATAATCGCGGCCATCGTGGTGGTCAAGGACGATGGTCTCACAAACATCGTACATCATATTGGCAATGTCGACTGCAAGCCGGTCTCCAAACAGTGCATGGTGCCTTTTTTTGTATATGGCTTCACGCTGGATATTCATGACGTCGTCATATTCCAGCAAACGTTTACGGATACCAAAATTGTTTTCTTCAACTTTCTTCTGGGCCCTTTCAATAGATCTTGTGATCATCGAATGCTGGATCACTTCTCCTTCTTTGATCCCAAGGCTGTCCATGATCCTTGCAATACGATCTGAACCGAACATCCTCATCAGGTCATCCTCAAGGGAAACAAAAAACTGGGAACTTCCGGGATCGCCCTGACGGCCGGAACGGCCTCTCAGCTGCCTGTCAACACGGCGTGATTCATGGCGTTCAGTACCAATGATAGCAAGACCACCTGCTTCCTTGACACCAGGTCCTAGCTTGATATCCGTACCACGTCCTGCCATATTTGTAGCGATTGTCACTGTCCCCGACTTGCCGGCTTCGGCAATGATGTCGGCTTCCTTGGCATGTAATTTTGCATTAAGTACGTTATGGGGGATATTTACCCTCTTAAGCATGCGGCTAAGCAATTCGGAAGTCTCGACGGAAGTAGTACCTACAAGAACAGGCCTCCCTTTTTGAGTGAGGTCCTGAATTTCCTGAATTACCGCGTTGAATTTTTCGCGTTTTGTTTTATAAACCAGGTCTTCCCTGTCGTCACGGATCACCTTACGGTTTGTCGGTATCACCACCACATCAAGTTTATAAATATTCCAGAGTTCACCAGCTTCGGTCTCGGCTGTACCTGTCATACCGGCAAGTTTTTTATACATCCTGAAATAATTCTGAAGGGTGATGGTGGCATAAGTCTGGGTGGCAGCTTCAATCTTTACACTTTCCTTTGCTTCTATCGCCTGGTGCAATCCTTCGGAATAACGTCGGCCTTCCAGGATACGGCCGGTCTGCTCATCAACTATCTTTATTTTGTTGTCCATCACAACATACTCCACGTCCTTTTCAAACAGGGCATAGGCTTTGATCAGTTGGTTCACGGTATGCACCCTCTCTGACTTGATGGAGTAGTCAAGCATAAGTGCATCCTTCTTCTCTGCTTTGTCAAATTCCGATAACCCTGAGCGCTCAAGGTCGGCGATCACGGCTCCCATATCGGGTAAAATATAAAAGGAGGCATCCTCATATGATTCTGTAAGCAGGTCAATTCCTTGCTCCGTCAACTCGATAGTATTATTCTTTTCGTCAATGATGAAGAACAGCTCATCGTCGATGACATGCATGTTCTTCGCCTGTTCCTGGAGGTAGAAGTTTTCGGTTTTCTGCATCAGGGCTCTCATTCCCTGCTCGCTTAGGAATTTGATCAGTGCTTTGTTCTTTGGAAGGCCATGGTGGCAGCGTAAAATCTGCTCTCCGGCCTTTTTCATATTTTCAGAATTATCAGGGTCGGAAGTCAATTGTTTTGCTTCGGCAAGAAGCTTGGTAACCAGGTTTCTCTGGGCATTATAAAGTTTCACGACCTGGGGCTTGAGCTCTTCAAACAACTGGTCATCTCCTTTTGGTGTAGGTCCGGAAATTATGAGGGGTGTACGGGCATCATCAATCAGAACCGAGTCAACTTCATCAACTATCGCGTAATTATGCGGCCTCTGAACCATTTCCTCAGGATTTCCTGTCATGTTGTCACGGAGGTAATCAAACCCGAATTCATTATTGGTTCCGTATGTCAAATAAAGTTCCCATCCATTCCGAGTCACGTTTGGCCAGGTAATCGTTCACGGTCACAATATGAACACCTCGTCCCGACAATGCATTAAGGTATACCGGCAAAGTAGCCACCAGGGTTTTCCCTTCACCTGTAGCCATTTCAGCTATCTTTCCATCATGCAGGACAACGCCACCAATAAGCTGGCAATCATAATGCACCATGTCCCATCGAATAGTACTTCCACCGGCGGTCCATGAATTCCTGTACCTGGCAGTTTCACCTGCAATCTCAACACTGTCGCGCCGTGTTGCAAGATCCCGGTCCATATCGGTAGGGGTGACTTCCACCCATTCATTCTCAACGAACCGTTGTGCTGTTTCTTTGACTACAGCAAAGGCTTCGGGGAGTATTACTCTCAGTTCATCCTGTATAAGTTCATATTCATCTTTTTCCAGCTTGTCAAGTTCCTTATACAGGTCTTCCTTTGCATCAATAGGAATTTCGTCGGAATTGAGTTTGGCCCGAAGGTCCGATATTTCCTGCTGCTTGCCTGTGATCCTGTCCTGTATCCGCTGTTTGAATTCCAGTGTTTTTGCCCTCAGCTGATCATTACTGATCTCCCGGAAAGCTTGTCCGTATTCAAGGGCTGCATCAACCTGGGGATTGATTGTTTTAATATCCCTCGCGGATTTACTTCCCAGAAATTTTTTAAAAATATCAAGCATAATTTCTATTTTGCCGGTATTTCAGCGGCAAGTTTATTTCGATGATTGTATTAATTGTTCAATTGAATTCTCCAAACCACTGCTCGGAAAATCTGCGGCATACTTATAAATATTCCCCTCTTTATCGATGATGACAAATAAGGGTAAAGAACGTACATCATATGCCTTCAGCAGATCGATCTGGTCGCCTATATGGAGGAATGTCCATTTCCAGTCTTTCTTCATTCCAAGAAACATCTGCATTCTTGTACGGTAATACTCGGAGGACACGCTAACAAAAACAACTTTGTCCTTATACTTTACAGCCATGGGTTTGAGAAGTTCCATTTCATTCGTACAGCCTGTGCAATAGGATGTCCAGAAATTCAGAACGACAATTTTCCCTTTGAGAGAATCAAGTTTTATTGAAGAGTTATTGTCTTTGTTCCTGAGTATGAATGCCGGGGCCGGGGTACCGGGCTGCAGGTTGGTAAGAGTTTTCTGAAGGTTGCCTGCGATCAAACGGTGTTTAGGGTAAGTGCTTTGCTGTTCGATGCTGTTTAAGACCGTCAATATTTTTTTCTGATCATCGGGAACCAGGTTATACATCTCCATAAGTCCTTTCAGAAGAACTAACTCCCTCAATTGCCCGGGTGCAAGTATTGAATCCGCTTCAAGTGCTTTCATCATTGACTTATAAGGATCAGGCGAGGAAAGTAAGACATGGTAATCATTCTTTTTCAAAATCATCGATGTAACAGTGATATATTTTGTGAAAAAAGAATTAAAGAAATCCATATACTCCACATTATTGTATAGTAACGGCTTTGTCGTAAAATAGGTATATCCTATCCTTGCCTGATTCATCGACTGGGTCAGCTGGATCAGGTTGGCCAGTTTGTAATCACTGTAGTTTTTGATATATGAATCCTGAGATCCTTCTATAACCGGGACAAGCCTGGCGTTCAGCGTATCAAGCAGTGTTTTATTATGGTCCCTGTAAAGGGCATTAAAGTTTTCAACAAGGAAAGTATTATAAATATCATCGAAGGCCCCGATAACAAAGTTGGGATCGTCGATAGGCAGTTTAACAAGCTCAACCTGGAGGTTTGTAGAATTAATAAACGGATTAAGTTCCTTTACGTCATTATATTTATAGGGTAAAATATTGATTTCATAGGTCTTGCCGGGAGTAATATATAAGCCGGCGCTATGAAATTCTATTGACAGTTTCGCAACCATGATTTCAGTAACAGGAACTGAAAGAATAAATTTACCAGTGGAGTCAACCTTTTCCCTGGCCAGAATTTGCTCGGTATTTGTGAGAGGGTCTTGTAAAACAGAAAGTGTAATGATCCTTCCTTCTGCGCCCGGCGCGTTTCCCTTAAGGATTACATTCTGGGGAAATGCAATCCGCCCGATAATAAGAAAAAGTGATAAAATTAAAAGTCTCTTCATAAATAATTATTGTCAAAATCCATGCCAATTAATAATAAAAATAGTCAATGCAGCTGTCACCATCATAAGTACTGATAGTGTCAAGGTGTGCTGAGCCTGATACCTTCGGGGATAAACAGACTCACATCGCCTCCGTGTCTGAGAATATCCCTTACGATTGAAGAACTGAGTGAAGCATACTCTGGTTCACACAGCAGGAAAACTGTTTCAATATCCGGGGACATCAGTTTATTCATTTGACCGATACCTCGTTCAAATTCAAAATCCGCACTGGTCCTGAGCCCCCTAAGAATAAATTTTGCCCTTTTCGATTGGCAGAAGTTTACTGTAAGTCCATCGTAATGGGTGATCTCGATTTTTTGCTCCCTGCCAAACAGTTCATGTAACCAGGAAAGCCTCTGATCAAGAGTGAAATAAGATTGTTTGCCGGCATTTTCCCCAAGAGCAATGATCAGTTTGTCGAACAGGCTGACAGAACGTCTGATAATGGATTCATGTCCTTTGGTGACCGGATCAAAAGAGCCCGGGAAAACCGCGATTCGTTCCATAATCACTTGATTTGGCTGCAAAGATAAGAAAACCGGAGAAAGGCTTATTCAAAGGTAAAGCTCAGCTGAAAAATTTTGGAATTCAGCTTGGCGATGGGATCCGTATAGATGTTATGCTCCCGTTTGAGAATATCCTGTATCCCATACATCATTTTCACTTCGACGGCAAGTTTGAACCAATCATTATAGAAATCGAATCCGACACCGGCCTCAATATAAAGATCGTTCTGGTTAAACTTTACGATCTTCTGGTCGGCGCTCCTTTGTTCTCTTTTTTTAGCCTGGGAAGCCAGATCAAGAGTGTATTGAACGCCAGCCATCAGATACGGTCTGAAATTATCATATCTTAAGGCTTTATATTTGAATTCCAAAGGGAAATTAATGTAAGTGGAAGGCACTTTCTTTGTAATGTTCATCACGGTGGTATCGGTCTTCCCGTAAACCAGTATTGAGTATACCAGGTCCCTGTCGCCAAAACTCAATGAAGGAATAAACCTCAGGTTAAACAGGGGGCCGAGCCTCAGATCACTAACGATGCTTATCACAAAACCGGGAGTAGGACGGGATTCAATGCTGAGGACCTTTGCCCCATAGGGCATAGGCAAAATATCCGGAATATAGGTAGAATCCCATACAATCTGCTGCAAATCAGCAACAGGCCGGATGGTGAGATAACTCATGTTACCGCCCAGGACAAAGCCGAAATGAATGATGTCATCATCGTATCTGGGATTATTTATAACAATACTTTTCTGGCTTTTTGCAGGAATGCTGAAAAAGAGAATAAAAATTATACAGGCAATAGTGAGAAACCCTTTGTCTTTCAAATGAAGCAAGCCTTAAATTAAACTAACGATGTTTTTTCCTGTTTATTTTGCCGGGCAGACCCTTCGATCTGGGAAGTATCTGTGTTCAGTCAAGCCTTGTTCCCAGGTAAATAGATGCAATTCCTCCTGACAAAAGGATACGTTTGCAATCATGCAGCCCGGTTTGCATCATGATCTTAATAAACTCCTTACCCGACGGGAATGCTGCAACTGTTTCGGGAAGGTAGCGGTAGGCCGAAGGGTGGGATGATATCATACGGCCCATGAGAGGAATTATATAGCGGGAATAGAATCCATATACGGTTTTAAGCGGGAAGGAAGAGGGATGGGAGAACTCAAGGATCATGACCTGGCCGCCTTTCCTTATAACACGTCTCATCTCGGAGATCCCTTTTCCAAGATGTTCGAAGTTCCTGACGCCGAAGGCGATCATGACCGCATCAAAGTTTTCATCGGGGAATGAAAGATTTTCAGCATCCCCGTAGATGAGTTCGATCGCATCTGCAAGGCCGGCTTTTGCGATTTTTTCCCTTCCGACAATCATCATATTCTCAGAAATATCTGCGCCGGTAACAGTTACCCCCCCCCTCCTGTGTAATTCAATGGCAAGGTCGGCCGTCCCTGTTGCAAGATCTAAAACATGAAGAGGTTTTGATTTCAGCATTTCCTTAACGAGTCTTCTCCTCCAGCGCCTGTCAATACCAAACGAGAGAAAATGATTCAGGAAATCGTATTTTCCCGAGATCTCGTTAAACATTGCTTTTACCGATTCTTTCTGTGGCATGGAAAAAAAACGGGATTATCCAACAACAAAGATAATCCCGGGATTTTAATAAGACTGAAATAATTATGCGCCTAATTGAAGCCTCTTAAATCCTAGGATCTTAAGATTTTTATCATTATCGGCGATATACTGCGCACAGGTCTTCTTGCTGTCCTTGATATATTCCTGATTAAGAAGAGTGCTGTCCTTGAAAAATTTGTTAAGTTTCCCTGTTGCGATCTTCTCGAGCATTTCTTCAGGCTTGCCTTCCTGGCGGGCCTGCTCCTTGCCGATCTCGATCTCGCGGTCGATGACGTTCTGGGGAACATTTTCTTTGTCAACAGCCACAGGGTTCATGGCTGCAACCTGCTTTGCAAGTTCGTATGCCACTTCCCCGGCATTGTTTCCGTCTTTGGGGCTTATTCCAAGAATGGTTGCAAGGCGGTTTCCAAAATGGTTATATGCCACGGTTAAAGGAGCTTCGACAACTTCATAATGAGCTATCTGCATCTTTTCACCAGTTTTTCCCAGCAGGTCATTCAACCTGGATTCGATTGTGGATGTACCTATTGCCAGGGGCATGAGTTCTGCAACAGAATGAACTTTGTTTTTCAATCCTGCATCAAGGATGTCAATCGCAAACTTTTTGAATTCTTCAGTCTTTCCAACGAAATCAGTTTCACAATTTACCATGACCACTGCAGCATACGATTTATCTTCAGTGGTTTTAGCAACTACGAATCCTTCATTAGCATCGCGATCTGCACGTTTACCTGCAATTTTTTGTCCTTTTTTTCTAAGGTTGTCGATTGCTTTGTCAAAATCGCCTTCCGATTCCTGGAGCGCTTTCTTGCAATCCATCATACCGGCGCCGGTCATTTGGCGAAGTTTGTTTACATCAGCTGCTGTAATATTCATAAATTCAATTCTATTAGCTGTATTAATACTTATTTTTTAGGCCTGCCTGCAGGCTTGCTTATCCTTTTCCTCTGGGATTTCTTTTCTTCAGATTCTCCGGCAACTCCGGGTTTCATCTTCTGAAGTTTTGCATCGGGATGTTCTTTGATCGCAAGCTTTATACCTGCAACCTCTTCTTCAATCTCATCCTCTTTCATCCTGTCATCGAAATCCTCATCCTGTTCTCCCCTGTCTTCATCGGCTGCTTTTTTGTCACGGTCGAGCTTGCGCTCAACAAGGCCTTCCTCAATAGCATTTACCATCGTTTCAATAATAATGCTGATTGATTTGGAGGCATCGTCATTAGCCGGGATTGGGAAATCAACTTTACGCGGGTCCGAATTGGTATCAACGATGGCGAAAGTCGGGATATTGAGCTTCTTTGCTTCTGCCAGGGAGATATGTTCTTTAAGGATATCCACGATGAAGATAGCAGCA
>JAPLDN010000197.1 GCA_026391755.1 Bacteroidota bacterium | reverse complement strand
TTTGCACACCGGGAGGACCTGAGGCTAATGTTATCGCACTTGACCGTAATACCGGCAAGCTCATCTGGAAATGCGCTGCAAAAGGAGAAGCCAGCGGTTACTGCTCGCCGGCAATCTTCACATACAATAACCGCAGGATCCTGGTTACACAAACAGCCAGCTCCATCCTTGGCATTGATACCGAAAACGGGAGATTCCTCTGGAGCGTTGATCAGCCCAATACCTGGTCGGTTCAGGCCAACACACCGGTATACATTGATGGGTCGGTATATTGCGTATCGGGCTATGGCAAGGGCGGGGTCATGCTTAAACTGAGTTCCGACGGGAACAGTGTTACAGAGACCTGGAGAAGCACCTCAATTGGTAACAGAATGGGCGGATTTGTGGTCCTGAACGGTAAAATATTCGGATCGGATGATTCGGGCAAAGCATGGTACTGCACCGACTGGAAAACCGGGACCGATATGTACTCAGGAAAGGTCACGGGCAAGGGGAACATCATCTCTGCCGAAGGATTGCTTTATCTTTACGGGGATAACGGTGAAATTGTGCTTGCACAACCTACTCCAACTGATTTCGGAAAGATCGCATCCTTCAAAGTACCTTTCGGGACTGCCCAGCATTGGTCTCACCTTGTAATAAAGAATGGCCGGCTCTATGTCAGGCATGGTAATTCCCTGATGGTATACGACATCAGGAAAAAGTAAAGTGAAGAAATACCAGGGATATATTCTTGCACTGCTTGTAATCCTCGGTCTCGGCCTGATGGCTGCCTGGTTTTTTTATGATCCCGTGTCTTCCTTCAGACTGTCGGTCCCCGGCGCGGACAACAGGAAGAAAGGTCCTGTGGCATCAGTTGAAAAAGTGAATATTGGCGAAGACTTCACTCTGTTTAAATCCATACCCGACATGCCGGGAACAAACTGGCCGCGTTTCAGGGGCGGGCAGTTCGATAATATCAATAAGGAGAATATACGTCTGATATCGAAGCTGGGAGATCCTGCAGCGCATATTTTATGGAAGCTGAATCTGGGCGAAGGCCATGCTGCTCCGGCCGTGTATGAAGGCCGTGTATACCTTCTTGATTATGACGAAATGAAAAAGGAAGATGCCCTGCGATGCTTTTCTTTATTAAAGGGTGAAGAACTCTGGAGACGGGGATACCATGTGCATCTGAAGCGCAACCATGGTCTATCGCGAACAATACCGGCAGTTACAAAAGATTATGTTCTGACAATTGGGCCACGTTGCCAGGTGATGTGCTGCAACCGAAGCTCCGGCGCTTTACTCTGGGGTTTTGACCTTGGCAGGGAATTCCAGGCAGAAGTTCCATTCTGGTATACCATTGTAAAACCGGGAAAAAGGCCTGGGAAACACCAAATCCCCATAACTGGAAAATGTCACATGCCTCCCTTATCCCTATGACGCTCGCCGGTCAAAAGATGTATGTTTATTGTGCAATCGGGGGTGTTTGCGCGATTGCAGCAAACGGCCCCAATCCCGGGAAGATCTTATGGGAAACCACCGCATTTGCTCCATCAGTTGTCGCACCCAGCCCTGTAATAATGGATGAAGGACGTATCTTTGTAAGCGCTGGATATGGCGCAGGCTCGGCCCTGCTCCAGGTCACGGGCTCTGGCGGCATGTTCACCGTTAAGGTTTTACAGAAACTGAAGCCCCAGGAAGGACTGGCATCGGAGCAACAAACACCCGTTTACTACGGGGGCTACCTCTACGGTATCCTGCCAAAAGATGCGGGAGCAATGCGTAACCAGTTTGTATGCTGCAAAGGGAATGACTGCAAAAGCATAGTGATGAACAGCGGAAAGACAGAAAGGTTCGGATTAGGACCATATATTTTTGCCGACGGAAAATTTTTTATTCTGAATGATGACGGGGAAATGACCATCGCGAAGGCTTCACCGACAGGGTTTACAGTGCTCGATAAAACCAGGATCATTGACGGGCAGGATTCCTGGGGCCCAATAGCAATAACCGGAGGTTACCTGCTGATGAGGGATTCAAAAACCCTGGTCTGCCTCGACATCAGGGCTAAACAGTAAAAAGATGAAACAAAAGATATTTATTATTACCGGGCTTGTATTGCTTGTCGGAGTTATCGCGATCATGCTTGCCGACTTGTTCTCATCAAAGAAGGCCGACAAGGCAAATCCCTATGATTATAAAATGGGGGAACTCAGGAAAACCGACATTACCTGTAACGGGTATATTGAACAGCTGACGATAAAGCCGGCTCTTGAAGAAATTCATGCCGTGGCCTGCGGGTCAGGGGACCGCATTTATGTAGCAGGTAAAAACGGGCTCGAAATTTATCAGGTGAATGGAAAACCCGACGGGAATTTCAGGTTCGAAGGCGTAGCAAGCTGCATGGCCCTTGATAAAAAAGGCAGGATTTTTATAGGAATGCAGGATCATGTGGAGGTTTTTGACCAGCTTGGGAAACCATGTAACAAATGGAAAAGCATTTCTACCGAATCATTGCTTACGTGCATTGCACTTACAGATTCCTATGTTTACTTGGCCGATGCCGGGAAAAAGATAGTGTACCGTTATGACATGAACGGCCGTCTCATCAATCGCATTGGTGAGAAAGACCCTCAGAAAAATGTTCCGGGATTTATCATTCCCAGCCCGTATTTCGACCTTGGGATCGGGAAGAAAGGAGAGCTCTGGGTAGCCAATACCGGCAGGCATTCACTAGAACAATTCAGTAGCGACGGGGCCCTGAACTCAGCCTGGGGCGAGGCTTCAATGAGTGCCGACGGGTTCTGCGGCTGCTGTAACCCCTCCCACTTTGCATTTCTGTCGGATGGTTCATTTGTGACCAGTGAAAAAGGCATTGAAAGGGTTAAGATCTATTCACCCCAGGGTAAATATGTATGTATGGTTGCACCCCCTTCAGCTTTCGTTGAAGGCACAAAAGGGCTTGATCTGGCGGTAGATTCAAAAGACCGTATCATTGTACTGGACCCGGAAAAGAAACAAGTAAGGATCTTTGTAAAAAAGTAAAATGCCAAACAGGCGTGAATTTCTGAACACTCTGATGCGGGGCGGGATACTCGCCGCCCTGGGTCTGCTCAGCGTGTCACTGGTATTGCGTTCCCGCGATAAAAATTCCTGTTCCAATGGATTTGCATGCAGCAGCTGCGGCAAATCGCAGGGCTGCAGCCTGCCCGCTGCTCTCGAGGCCAGGCAGACGGTATGGCAGCTCGACCCTTCAAAATGCATTCAATGCGGCCGCTGTGCTACAAACTGTGTAATGACCCCCAGCGCTGTCAAATGCACCCACGCTTATGCCATGTGCGGTTATTGCGACCTTTGCGGGGGTTACCTCAAACCGGGAACAAAAACCCTCGACACTGCAGCCGAGCACCAGCTCTGCCCCACCAATGCCCTCAAACGTAAATTCATTGAAGATCCATTCTTCGAATATACAGTTGATGAGCAACTCTGCATAGGTTGCGGCAAATGTGTCAAAGGATGTTCCGCCTTCGGCAACGGATCATTGCAGCTGCAGGTGCGCCACGACCGTTGCAAGAACTGCAACGAATGTTCCATAGCGAGGAGCTGTCCGTCCCAGGCCTTTTCAAGGGTGCCTGCCAACAAACCCTCACTGCTGAAAAGCTTTGGAAAAGAAAGCCTGGAGGAAGCCGGCAGGAAAGGAGAGCTGAATGCGTAGGATAAAATCAATTCCGGCCAAAGGGTTAAAGACTCCTGCAGGTACAACTGCCAGGACCTTTATCCTCACTTTCTTTTCTGTACTATTCTCAACTGCCATGGCTGTCAGGCGTTTTCCAAAACCGGAGTTCGAGACCAATTACATTCAACCCAGCACCCAGATCCCGGTGCCCAGGGCCGAACTCCTTGCCTACCTGGATGTTTTTGTACTCCTTGTCTCGCTTAGCATTGTTACCTGGCTTATACTGAAAAAACGCTCCAGGCTTTGGGTGTTCGCAATGAGCGTATTTTCCCTTGCCTACTTCGGCTTTTACAGGGAAGGCTGCGTTTGTTCAATCGGGGCAATCCAGAATGTAAGCCTTGCCTTATTCGATAATACTTTCGTACTTCCTCTCAGTGTCCTGCTGTTTTTCATCCTTCCTCTTGTTTTTACCGCCTTCTTCGGACGTACTTTCTGCGCGGCCGTCTGCCCGTTTGGCGCAATGCAGGATTTCTTCGCTTTCAAACCCCAGGCGCTGAGCTCCCGCTTAAATACCGTACTCGGCATCCTTCCCTATCTCTACCTGGGCCTTGCAGTTTTGTTTGCCGCCACTGGAACCGATTTCATTATATGCCGGTACGACCCTTTTGTAGGGATCTTCCGTTTCAACGCCTCCTTCGGGATGTTTTTATTCAGCGGCATACTCCTGCTTTCGGGTGTTTTCATTGCCCGTCCCTACTGCCGGTTCCTTTGTCCGTATGGCGTTCTGCTCAACTGGACCAGCCGGTTTTCGCGAAGGCATCTTACCATCACCCCTAAAGAATGCATACAATGCAGGCTTTGCGAACATTCCTGCCCCTATGACGCTATCGAGGTCCCTGTCACATCTAAAAGCCCTGAAAGCCGGCCTGTGAGGGTCAGGAAGATGATGATTCTTACGGTCTTTGTGCCGTTCATTGTGCTTGTCTTCGGATATGCAGGATCCAGGATGCAGGATACCCTTGCCGGTGTCGACTCGAGGGTGAAGCTCGCTAAGGAGGTCATGGCGCTGTCGGGGAAACAGGATGCGGGATACGGGATGCAGGATGCAGGATACAAGATGCAGGATGATTCATATGAAATAAAGGCCTATAAAGCCTCGGGTAAAACCGAAAGCCAGGTTTACTCAGAAGCTTCTGCGGTTGTAAAGAAATTTTATATCGGCGGATGGCTGTTCGGCGGTTTCATCGGGCTTGCTATCGCCCTGATGATAGGCGGGCGCATTATGCCGGTATACAGGACCGATTATGTAACCAGTAAAGGACGATGCTTCAGCTGCCTGAGATGCGTGGATTATTGTCCTGTGAAATCCTGAAATCAGAGAACGATTATGAAGACTGGTAAGCCGTCACTGAACACGATAAAACTCCTTGAGAATATTTCTCTTGGCAGCGCTGTCTTTGCAGTCGTCCTTTGCGTGCTTATCATTGTGAATTTCCTACAGGTGAGGCGGGCCGATCCATTGAACTCACCGGCCATGACAGTGCTTATTGAAAAGCTTCAGAACGATCCCGCCAACGACCAGCTCAGGCAGGAAATACGCACCCTGGATCTGCTTGCGCGCAAGGCATTCTTTACAGCCCAATGGCAGGTGAGAACCGGAGGTTATCTTCTTTTCATCAGCATCCTGGTACTTGTATCCTGCATCAAGGCAATAGAGCTCATCAGGTCAAAGTTGCCTGAAGAACCGGCAGGCAAGCCTGTCATGTTCTGGGAAACAAGGATCCTTAAACGGAATTGGCTGGTATATTCAGGGATAGCCCTGGTTGTGCTGACCCTCCTGCTTGCATGGCTGACGCATAATGACCTCGGGAACGCCGGGGGCCGGGAGCAGGGAGCAGGGAACCGTGAGCCGGGAACCGTAAATCGTGAATCGGGATCAGGAAGCCGGGATACTGCCACAACGAGTCCCGATTCACGAGTCACGGGTCACGATTCATCATCCTCCATCCTGCATCCTGCATCAGACTACCCGAACATGCAGGAGGTAAAGAACAATTTCCCATGTTTCAGGGGGCCGGGAAGTATTGGTGTTTCAGAACGGACCGGGATCCCGACAAGCTGGGACGGCACAAGCGGAAAGAACGTCAGATGGAAAACCGTTATACCCCTGCCCGGTTACAACTCTCCGCTGATCTGGAATGATAAACTGTTCCTGAGCGGGGCCAGTGAATCAAAACGTGAGGTGTATTGCATTGATGCTGTGAGCGGGAAAATACTCTGGACAAGTGCAGTGGATAAGATCCCGGGTTCACCTTCCCAGGTTCCCGGTGTAAGCAAGGAAACAGGGCTGGCTGCGCCAAGCCTTGCCACCGAAGGACGGAGAGTGTATGCTATCTTCGCCAATGGTGATCTCATAGCATTGGATATGGACGGAAAAAAAGTCTGGGCGAAAAACCTGGGGATGCCGGCCAATCATTACGGTCATTCATCCTCTCTGATAATGTACCGTGACATCCTCATTGTACAATATGACCAGCGCTCGGGACCCGCCGTGATGGGGCTTTCGGGAAAGACCGGGGAGCAGTTATGGAAAACCCCGAGAAATGTGAAGATCTCCTGGGCCTCTCCATCACTCGTTACTATTGGTAAACGCATTGAACTCCTGCTCGCGGCCGAGCCCTGCGTGGCTTCCTATGACCCCCTTACCGGCAAGGAACTCTGGAAACTTGACTGCATCAGCGGCGAAGTCGGGCCTTCCCTTGCTTATGCCAATCTTATCGTATTCTCGGTGAATGAATATTCAACCCTTTCGGCCATCCGCACAGGCGAAAACCCAAAGGTGCTATGGGAAAACAATGAATTCCTTTCGGATGTTCCAAGCCCGGTGGCAAACGATGATTTTCTTTTCCTCGTGACGAGTTACGGAACGGCGGTATGCTACGATGCTACAGTTGGGACCAAATACTGGGAGCACGACTTCGGCACCCCCGTTTACTCCTCCCCCATGCTGGCCGAAGGAAAGATCTATATCATGGATAAAAAAGGCCTGATGCATATCATCAAAGCCGGCAAGGAGTTTTCTCAGATCAGCCAATGCCCCCTGGGCGAAGGCTCATTCTGCACTCCTGCTTTCACCAACGGTCATATTTTCCTCAGGGGAGATAAGAACTTATACTGCATCGGCAAGTGAAGGAGTTTAACGAAAATATACATACGGTTGTCGACCTTATCATAGCCCGGAGGGGAACCTCCGAAGGCGCCGTCATTCCTATACTTCAGGACATACAGCATGAATTCAGCTATCTTCCGGCGGAGGCTCTCAGATATACCTGTGAAATAAGCGGGATCAGCCAGGCCAGGATAGAGGGTGTGGCTTCATTTTACTCTCAGTTCCGCCGTAAAGTTACCGGGGAGCATATCATCAGTGTTTGTACGGGTACTGCCTGTCATGTGAAAGGGGCCTTATTTGTTTATAATGCACTCTGCAGGGAAATGAAGCTTACAGGCGAAGAGAACACAGATGCTGCCGGGGTTTTCACCATTGAAAAGGTGGCCTGTCTGGGCTGTTGCACCCTGGCTCCGGTAGTCAGGATAGACCAGGTAACCTACGGCCATGTGATGCCTGAAAATGCAGGTGATATCCTCTCCGATTTCCTGAGGCGGGGCAAGCCGTTAGTGAAAGCCGGGTCCGCAACTGTTGCTTCATCGGCAGTCAAAGGAGAAATACGAATTGGCCTGGGTTCCTGCTGCATCGCCAGCGGCAGCCAGGAAGTCAAAAACGAACTGGAAAAAACGGTTGCCGAAGCGGGTATACAGGTCGACGTGAAACAGGTAGGCTGTGTGGGAATCTGCAACCAGGTACCTATACTCGAGATCGTCAAACCCGGTGAAAACACTGCCTTTTATGCTCACATCAAACCCGAAGAGGTGAAGCAGGTCGTTTTAAGCCATTTCAAACCTGAAGGGACCTACCGTAAAATAAAGTCACGGGTGGTCAATATGTTTGAGAACCTGATGGCGGATGAAGCGCCACGCTCGGTGCAGAAGTACATGTTCGAGCAAAGGGATACACCATTGTCGGAATTCCTGGGGCCCCAGGTAAATATTGCCACCGAAAACCGAGGGATAGTGCGGCCCTGCGATCTCAATGAATACAGGAATGCAGGTGGATTTGAAGCATTGTCGGCCTGCCTTAAGGGTATGAGCCCGCAACAGGTCATTGACGAGATCAAAGCCAGCGGCCTCCGCGGCCGCGGCGGGGCTGGATTTCCCACGGGCCGCAAGTGGCAGATGGTGCACGACCAGCCATCCGCCGAAAAATACATAATCTGTAATGGAGATGAAGGAGACCCCGGTGCTTTCATGGACAGGATGCTGCTTGAATCTTACCCTTACCGTATCATAGAAGGAATGCTCATAGCAGCATATGCTGTGGGCGCCGCCAAAGGATTGTTTTATATCCGCGCCGAATACCCCCTGGCCGTGATGAGGATCACCGAAGCCCTCCAGATTTGCCGGGAGGAGGGAATTCTTGCGATGGCACATCCTGGATCTCGCATCCCGGATCCTGGCTCCAGGATGCAGGATGCAGGATACGGGAGATTGAAAGACGAGTTCTCTATTGACATTAAAATATTTGAAGGGGCAGGGGCCTTTGTGTGCGGGGAAGAGACAGCACTCATAGCTTCTGTCGAAGGCAACAGGGGCATACCCCGGCTGCGCCCTCCTTATCCTGCCATCAGGGGTATCTATGGGAAACCGACCCTGATCAATAATACAGAGACCTTTTCTTTGGTGTCATGGATCATCCGCAAAGGAGCTTCTGCCTTTGCCGGCATCGGCTCCGAAAAAAGCAAGGGCACCAAGGTGTTTGCATTGGCAGGGAAGGTCAATCGTGGCGGGCTTATTGAAGTTCCGATGGGCATCAGCATACGCCGCATCGTTGAAGAGATAGGCGGAGGCATAGCCGGCGGTAAACAGTTCAAAGCAGTTCAGATCGGCGGCCCTTCGGGAGGTTGTATCCCTGCTTCCCTGTCCGGTCTGCCTATCGACTTCGAGGCCCTGTCGGAAGCGGGAGGCATGATGGGTTCGGGAGGTCTTATCGTGCTTGACGAATCGGACTGCATGGTCGACATCGCCCATTATTTTCTTTCGTTCACCCAGAGCCAAAGCTGCGGACAATGCACTTTCTGCCGTATAGGCACAAGAAGGATGCTGGAACTGCTTGAGAAGATACGAAGCGGTGAGGCGGTAAAGGAAGACCTTGAAAAACTTGAGCACCTGGCCCGGAGCACGCAGTCGGGAAGCCTATGCGGACTGGGGAAAACCGCACCAAATCCTGTATTGTCGACACTCCGGTATTTCCGCCACGAATATGAAGCCCATATCAACGGCCATTGCCCTGCAGGAAAATGTGCAGCCATCATACGCTACACCATTAACGAAGAATGTATTGGTTGCACGAAATGCGCACAGCGTTGTCCGTCAAACGCTATTGCCTATAAACCATACGAAGTTCACACGATTGAACAGGAAAAATGCATTAAATGCGACATTTGCCGGCAGGTATGCCCGGTGGATGCGGTGAAAGTGATCTGACATCTGACATCCGAGATCTGATATCAGATGTATAATTTGGGATAATAATAATGAAACTGAGAATTGATCACCGGGAAGTTGAAGCAGAGGAGGGCATGACCATCATGCAGGCTGCGGCTTTGCTGGGCATTTGCATTCCCGCGCTTTGTTACCGCAAAGGAATAGCCCATCATCCTTCCTGCATGGTCTGCATGGTAAAAGACCTGGACAAGGGTCGCCTGCTGCCGGCCTGTGAGTACCCGGTTCAGGAAGGGATGAACATTCAAACCCATTCCCGGGAGATCCATGACGCCCGTCGGGAAGCCCTGGAGCTGCTGCTGAGCGATCACGCAGGCGACTGTGAAGCCCCATGCCGCAGGTCTTGTCCCGCATTTATGAATATTCCCGAAATGAACCGGCTCATCGCCTCCGGGAATTTTAAAGAAGCATTGCAGATTGTGAGGGAGGAAATCGCCCTGCCTCTGGTGCTTGGTTACATCTGCCCTGCACCTTGTGAAAAAGCCTGTCACAGGGCATCAATAGACGGTGCCGTATCTGTCTGCCTTTTAAAAAGAAGTACTGCGGATGATGTTTCCCGCATGTATTCAGGCCTGCTGCCATCCATTGAACGAAGCGGTAAAAAAGTGGCCATAATTGGCAGCGGTCCCGCGGGTCTTTCAGCCGCCTTCTACCTGCTTCGACGAGGCCACCTCGCAGTCCTGTATGACCAGCATAAGGAAGCAGGCGGATTACTGAGGTACCATATAACCGAAGAAAAGCTGCCCCGTAAAGCCCTCGATGCCGAGATTGAAGTCATCAGGCTGATGGGAGCGGAATTCAGGATGAATACCCTGGTAACAAAAGAATTCTTTGACACTGTCCTGCTTGGGGAGTATGATGCGGTGATCATTGCCAGCGGAAGGGAAGAAAAACAGATCACCGATGACTTCGGGCTGGAGCGGGATGAGCATGGGTTGAAGGTGAGCAGGACTACGCTTGCAGTCGGCAGTCAGCCGTCAGCAGCCGGCAGTCAGCAGTCAGCAGTCCCAGTTCCCGGCTCCCGGTTCGCGATTCCCGGCATTTTCGCCTGCGGGAACATTATCCATAAACGCCAGATGGCTGTGCGTTCTGTGGCCCAAGGTAAAGCAGCGGCATTGTCGGCCGACCACTACCTTAAGACAGGGAAACCGGGAGCGGCCCATCAGCTTTTCAACTCATCTTTCGGGCGGTTGATGAAAACTGAGTTTGAAGAGTATCTGAAAGAAAGCCCGGCAGCGGATCGAAATGAACCTGTAAAAGGCTTTATGGGAGGCCTCACCGAAGCCGAGTCCATGAAGGAAGCCTCAAGATGCATGAACTGTGACTGCCGCAAACCGGCAAGCTGTAAACTCAGGATCTTTGCAACCGAATACCAGGCCCATCAAAAGCGTTTTGCCGGTCCCGGTCGCAAACTTATAACCAAATCGTTCCAGCATGAGTTTGTAGTATATGAAGTTGAGAAATGTATTAAATGCGGGAACTGCGTGGAAATCACAAGGTCTGTTGGCGAGTTGAAGGGGCTGACCTATTTGAGTCGTGGATTTGACGTCAGGATAAACGTTCCCCTGGGAGGGTCTTTGAAAGAGGCCCTGGTCAAAACAGGGGAAAAAGTTATCGAGGCCTGTCCGACGGGGGCCTTGTCATATAAAATCAGGAATCATGAATAAGGCCTTGATCGTCGTGATGATCGTGATGATCGTGATGCATCTTGATGCCGGCGCCCAGAAGGTGCCAGCTGATTGCTGGCCATCGTACAGGGGTGACGCCCGGCTGACCGGCATTTCCGGGGCAGTAATCCGCCCTCCATTAAAACTTTTATGGACTTTTAAAGCCGGCGATGCAATTAAATCTTCGGCAGTTATCTTTAAAGGAAACATCTATATTGGTTGTGACGATGGCTGTTTATACGCTATCACTGTGAAAGGAAAATTACTGTGGAAATTCAAAGCAGGTGCAAGCATTGAAGCCCCTCCCCTTTTGCTTAATGGCAGGGTTTATGCAGGTTCTCTTGAAGGTGTCATTTATGCATTGGATGCAGTTAGCGGGGCCCTGATATGGAAGTACGTTACCGACGGACAGGTATCGGGTTCCTGCAACTGGACCTTGGGGCCCGACAAAAAGCAGGTTCGTATCATTGTCGGGAGCTATGATTTTAACCTGCATTGCATTGATGCTTTGACAGGCAGGGGGATTTGGCAATATAATACGGGAAATTACATTAACGGGACCCCTTCAATAGCCGGGGAC